>JADFCW010000076.1 GCA_017161705.1 Candidatus Sumerlaeota bacterium
GATCCCACCAACGGCACGGTCAGCGACGGCGACATTTATCGTTTCGGCGGGAACTACCGCGACGGGCAGTGGAACGTTTGGGGAATCCCCTATCAGCAATGGGGCAGCATCGGCAACTGACCGGACAACATTGCTGCCGCGTAGCCCGTCGTAGCAAAACCTTCGCAACATAAAAAAAGAGGGCAAGGAAACCCCTTGTTCCCTACCTCCCTTTTCTCTGCCTGCAGAAAGGTTTAGGCGCCGTAGGCCGCCCGGCGCTGGACTATTCGTTGAAACGCTTCTCCCAGCTCCAATCCTTTGACGTGACAATACTTTCCATGCGCTGGATTCGCCGGTCCAAGCCCTCATACGTCCGTTTCAAGCGGTGGATTGCCATCGAAGGCGATCCGGCATAAGAGTCGTAAAACTCGCGATCCAACTCGCTCTCGAACGGCAGGATCGGTTCCGGTTTCATCAGCAGCGCCACGACAAAATAGGCGATTACCCACAGCGCAATGCCTGGCCCCGTGACCAGCATGAGAACCACCGTGATCGCGCGCAATGGCGTGACAGGAAACTCCAGATACTCCGCGATCCCTTTACACACGCCGAGAATCATCCCGTTGCGCGAGCGATACAGGCCGCGTTGCCAGTTTGATCCGTGATTGGTCATCGTGTGTCTCCTTTGCATGTAGGTGCCCGGCCCGTCGAGTGCAGCTGCCGTGTTCTTGCTTTTCGTTTGGCCTTCCTGTTTCGCCCCTTGCGCGTCGGCTTCTCCAAGGCCACCAAGTGAGAAAGCGGAAAAAGGCAGCCTGGCTGCAGCAGTCCAACTACTTCCGGTCCGACAAAATGGTTTCCAGGCGCTCGATCCGCTCCTGGATGCGATTCAGACGAGAGGCCGGCTCCGTTCCTGCCCAAACGTCGTTCGGGCGACAGGTGCCCGCCCCGGAGTCGCGCCCGCAAATCAAACGCTTCAGAACCGTCCACAGAGCGATCGCCACCAGAATCATCAGGGCAAACGGCAGAAGTGCGCCCAGCAAGCCCAGGGTAATCTTGATGCACAAAAGTCCCAAAACCACGATCAGTGCGCCGCGCAACAGCCATCCCATGGTTGTCTCACCTTTCTTTGATACGGTCTAGAAGAATGGTCTCCAAGGCCTCGATGCGTTTCTCCATCCGTCCCAGTTCGCGGTGAATCTCCTGCACGATCCGCCGGTCTTCCGGCCTCATCCCCGTCCCGCTTCGCGCGCCCGCGCCGAGCAACCGAAGGCCTGCGAAGAAGATCAATCCGACAACCGTGATGGCCAGAAGCATTCCGCCCACAAGAATGGCCGGAAAAAACGCCATGGATACGCTCATCGTTCCATCCCTTTCCGGCTCGTTCGAGCAGAAGCCTTATGAGCGCTTCCACTCGCGCGGCCTTTTTTATGAGTCCCCGTTCGACGCTTGGATGCTCCTGCACATCATCGCGGCGGAGCCTGCGGCTTTCAGCACGTTCCGACCTGCGCCCCTTCGCCGGTCCAACTCAGGAACGCTGCTCGGCCTTGTTCTTAACCTCGGCGCGCAACCGTTCCAGCTCTTTTTCGAGTTCCTCGTCCATGATCAGTTTCTCGAACTCCTGTTCGAGCGTCGGCTTGCGGCCGTAGTTCACCAAATCCGCCTCGGCCTCCATGCGGTCAATGCGCTTTTCGAAGCCCGCAATCCGGGCCAGCACATCGCTGCTGTCAGCACGCCGAATGGTTTCTTCGGCCCGTTTCTTGGCGCGCGCGTGCACGTGGCGTTGGATCATGACTTTTTGTTTGTCACGCACGCCCTGCATTTTGGCCTCCAGCTGCGTGATGTCCGCCTGATACTTCGCCACCAACGCCTCGCAGTCGCGCTGCTGGACTTCGAGCGACCTGGCCCGCTCCTCATAGTGGCGTTTTTCAAGCAGGGCCTCGCGCGCCAGGTCCTCGCGGCCCTTTTCGACAGCCAGCCGCGCCTTTTTTTCCCAATCCTCCGCGCGCTCGCGCGCTTCCGAAACCGCACGCGCATAGGTTTTCGATTGCGCCATCGCATACGCGCACTCGGCTTTGATATCAATGAGCGTGTCTTCCATCTCCAGCAGCATCAACTTCAGCATTTTCTCAGGATCCTCGGCCTTATCCAGCATTGCGTTGATGTTGCTGCTGATGATGTCTCGGAATCGTGTAAAGATGCCCATGATCGATAACCTCCGTCGTCAAGAGTAAGTGTTGCTGCCGCGTAGGATTTGCATTACATGTGCCAGGAAGGAATCCGAAGAGCACGACGAATAAAGCTAATGAATTGAAAGATTTGGAATGGCTTCGCGTGTAGACTCGCCGCACTCGGAAGAAACCATCAGTTGGCTGTTTCGACCATTGTGTGCCATTTTCTGACTTGACCTTCGCGCCCGCGATAGCGCTTCATTCACCTCGGGCCACTCCCCAAATACGGATGATTCCTGCATGAATGCCCACGACGACCTGCCGCAGATGCAAACCCCCTCCGAACTGTTCGGTGCTCTGCGCGCCGAAACCATCGGCCGGTCGAAAGCTTTCCTCGACTTTCAGGAACGCCTCCAGCGCGTCGCCCCGATTGACCGCCCCGTTCTGCTCATCGGCGAGCGCGGCACGGGCAAGGAAAAAGCCGCCCGTTGGCTCCACGGCTTCTCCCCTCGCGCCGACCACGAACTGGTCACGCTCAACTGCTCCGCGCTGGCTCCCTCGCTGATCGAGTCGGAACTGTTCGGCCATGAAGAAGGGGCGTTCACAGGTGCCACGCGCAAACGGATCGGCCGGTTCGAGGCGGCTAACGGCGGCACCCTGTTCCTCGACGAGATTTCACTCATCCCCATCGAAACGCAGGAAAAAATTCTCCGCGTCGTCGAATACGGCACGTTCGAGCGCGTCGGCGGCACCCGGCCCGTCCGCGTCAATGTCCGCATCATCGGCGCCACCAATACCGACCTTGCCCGCGAGGCTGCCCTCGGCCGCTTCAAACGCGATTTGCTCGACCGCCTCTCCTTCGAGGTTCTCTTCCTCCCGCCGCTGCGCGAGCGCAAGGAAGACATCCTCCTGCTGGCCGGATATTTCGCCGCCCGCATGGCCGCGGAGCTCGGCCGCTCCGGCGTCCCCGAATTCTCCGACGGGGCTATCGCCCTGCTGCTCTCCTACCCCTGGCCCGGAAACATCCGCGAACTCAAGAACGTCATCGAGCGCGCCGTCTATCGCTCCGACGACTTTCACATCACCGAGAATGAGATCGAGTTCGATCCCTTCCGCTCGCCCTATGCTCCCTTGCCGGATTCCGCTCAAACCGCTCCTTCGCCGCCTTCAGCCGAAGCGCTCATGCCTCTGTCCGCGTCTTCCGCTCCCTCCCCAATGTCTGTGCCGCCTGATTTCCCCGACCTCAACTCCGCCACACTGCCGGAAGCTATCGAGCGAGTGGAATTGTTTTATCTCCGCCGTGCGCTTAGGGCCGCACGCTTCAACCAGCGCGCCGCCGCAAAAACTCTCGGCCTGACCTATCATCAGTTCCGACGCCTCTATCGAAAACATCAAAAGACCTTGGCGCAAACCGCTCTCTGACGCAGTCTTTGCCTGTAACCGACCGGCTATGTGTCCGAGGGGATACTCCCGGGAGTGTCGCAGCGGAGGTGTAATGAACCAAGACGGCATAGCGTCGGCATGGCTGCTTCTAAAACTCTTGCTTCAAAACTTTTGCTTCGCTGACATCTTATCCCGCAAAGCGGAATGCTTTGGCCTTGGACTGCGGCAGCCATGCTGCCGCTTTTGCCCGACAAGTTTCGACGCACCGAATGCGGTTTTTAGCGATCGTGAGCAAGCATGAAATGCTCCATAAAGATGCCCGCGCCTTGGCTAGATCTTTACACGAAAGATTCTACGCCGCATCCGGGACTTCGCCCGAAAGCGGAGGCACTCCCAGGGTACACAGCGTAGAACAAGCATTTCACAATATCGAAATTGTTTGTCGCTGTTTTGCCCACCGGCCTATTTGCCCGAACCTGCCGTGTCGCGGTCGGCCGACCATTGGACCGGTTCGTCCAGCGACACATAGGCGGCCCATTCGCCGGCGGCGTTGATCACCTTCAGCAGGAGCGTATTCCAGCCTGCTTCGAGAACGACTTCAAGGCGGTCTTCGTCGGGCGCGGCGGGCCGTTGCGCCAGTTTTTCATACACCTTCCGGCCGTTCAGAAAAACCTTTACGGCGTCGTCGCTGCCCAGCCGAAGTGTTGTGGGGGTCCGGGTTTTCGCATATACATGGGTCAGTGCATAGGCCGCCGAGTTGGTGTGCGGGCCCACTGCCGTAATCAGATCGAGGAAGCCGGCGCGATCGGAGCGGTGTCGCCGCCAACGGGCCGACGTGCCGTCGGCAGTTTCATACACTCGCGCCGGATTGAATTCCGTTTCGGCCGGAAATGCGCGCTGCAGGCCGTCGGCCAGGTCGCGGCAGGCGAACGGCCCGCACACCCACCAGTCCGTCGGCGCAGTTTCGCCCGTGCCGTCAAAGCGCGCCAGAATCTGCCGCCGATCCACCGTTCCAGGGCCGCCCATGCGCGGGTGGTCCGAACAGTAGTGCAGCATGGCGGAACAGACGAGGCGGGCCGCAGGGTCGCGGTCGAGGCGGTCGAACACCGGCAACGTGAACGCGATTACGCGGCCTGCTCCCCAGGCGCGCTCGGCTGCCGCCATTCCCGTCAGCCGGCCGTAGTTGTCCAGGACGACAATCGCAGGATGCCACTCGGGCTCGTCCGTGGCGAGAGCATATTGGGGAAGAATCGAACGGAATTCGTTTCCCAGCGCCTGACGCTGCATCAGCCAGTGCAACCAGTGGGTCGTGCCGCCAAAATAAAACTGGCCCACAAAGCCGCTGGCCAGGCGCACCGTCTTGCCCTGCAACAGCCGGATCCGGCTAACAGCAGGGTCTATGCCGCCCGAGCAATCCAGAAGCAGCGTCCCGCCGTCGGTGCTGATCCCTTCGAGCGCCTCGGCCAGCGACTCAAAGCGCTCGCGCTGCCGCCAGAGGGGGCCCTGGGCTGCGGCAAGGAAAATGCGCGACCGCGGCCAGGCCGCCGGCGACATGAGGGCGAGGCCTGCGGCCGAGAGAACCGACCGTCGCGCGCCGCTGGAATCGAAAGCCAACAAGTCATACCGGGACAAGTCCCATTGGTCATCCGAAACGTAGAAAAGCCGCTGCTCGGTTTCAGCGACTGGGTTGCTCCGGCGGTTGGACGGGTCTGACAAAACGCACCGGATGCGGCAGTGTCCCGTTGGACCGGTCAGCTGGCATTCCAGGGGTTCGAGGGCAGATACACGCCGGGTTGCCGACAGGGCCGCTGTGGTCTGATGCTGTTTCAATGTTTTATTATTGGAGCCAAATACCTGAATTTCCATACGATAGGCCCCGGAGGTCAGATCATCGTTGAGGATGACCGGCTGAATGCGAACAACCTGGCTGGGCGACGGCCATTCCGGCGTGCAGTTCAGGATGATTGACGGCGATCGCTGAATCTGGGCCAAATGTTCGTAGGTCCGTTTGGTGCGTCCTGCCGGATCGAGAATACCCGGGCCGTACTCCCAGGCGGCGTCGTTCCATTGGTAATAGCAATAGCCGTCGAGGTTAGGATTAGCCCTCAGCGATGCGCTGATTTCGCCGGCTGTTTTAGCCTGGACCCCATCGGCAAGTTCGCAAACATGATCGAGGGAATAACTCATTTCTCGCAAGATTCTTTGATAATACTCTGGCAATAGCAAATTATAATAATGTTTATATAGTTTATAATCTTCAAGATAATCTCTGTTGTTCATTTGATTAATAATTGATTTATGATTTGACATGCCGCTTGTACCGACGGCCGACACAAAGTTCAACCTTCCGGTCGTACCAATTGTTTGCAAACGTGTTTTTTCTTCTGCGGTCAGTGGTGAATGCAGGATTATCTGTCCCCCTCCGACAGGAATCCCATCTGTTTGACCGGGAAGATAAACTTTCGCCGCCCCGCGTTCGTTTGCTTCCGTCCAGCGTTCGGGCCAATCGCCAAAAACCGGCCGTGTCGGGTCCAATTGGAGCGCCTGCCGCGCGAGCAGGTCGCCGGATTTGCCGATATCGCCGCCTCCGCCGCTGATTGTTCCCAACGCAATGATGGACGGATGGTTGCGGTCGCGGCGAATCATTTCGCTCATTTCCGCGAGGCAAGGTTTGACGATTTGATCGAGCGGGCCATACACCCAGCCGATCGAAGGTTCTGCAATTACCATCAGACCGAGCCGGTCGGCGGCGTCGAGGAACCACTCGGGTGCAACGGCCGCATGGAGCCGAACAGCGTTGAATCCGGCGGCTTTCATTCGTGTGATTTCGTTTTCCGCCGCTCCATTGAAACGCGGGTCGCGGCCGGGTGGGAGCGCCAGAGCGCCGAGCACATAAGGCTGGCGCAGCACGGCCTTCAGAAAGATCGGTCTCCCATTCAGGTGAAAGTCGCCTTGCTCGATTGTAAAGGAACGAAAGCCAAACCTCGCCCTTTTTTCCGGTCCGCTTCCTAAAGCTACCGCAAGATCGTACAGAGCCGGTTGGCCGGGGGACCAGAGAGCGGGGTTTTCCACCTGCAGCTCGACCGAGCATCGGTTGGTGCCCGCTTCGAGTATTAAGGGCATTTCACGGGCGGCCGGGGGGCTTTGTGCGCCTTGAACCGGGAAGACTCTTGCGCGAAGCAGCGTCTGAACCGGGCCGCCTGGCCGTCGCTCGATTTCCAAGGCCGCTGTCACTTTGCCGGTGGCAGGGTCGGCGACAATGTGTATGTCCTCGATGGATAGGGATGGTTTGCCCAAAAGCCGCACGGCTCCGTATATGCCGCCGAAGTTGAAATACCAGGACTCCTTGCCGTTGGGAATGGCGCGAAGCGTCCAGCCGTCCACGGCCTGCTGCCCGGGGTCCACAACGCGCACGACCAGTTGGTTTTCTTCCTCCATCCGCGCCGCGTCGCTCAAGGGCAGCCGAAAGCGGTGATAGCCGCCTTCGTGTCCGCCGATCTCCGCTCCGTTGAGCCAGACGCGGCAGGCATAGTTGACGGCATCAAATTCCAGATAAAGTGCTTTTCCGCGGAAGGTCTCGGGAATGCGAAAGGTGTGGTAATACCAGACGACGCCGTCGTAGCCGGCGCCTTCGCGTGTTTCCTCGAAGCACGACGGCACCCGGATGTCGTGAAGCGCGGAAGGGCGGGTTTTTTGCCAGTTTTGCTGCAGACCGACGTTTTGGGAATCGTAGGCAATCTTCCATGTGCCGCTCAGATCCAAGGCTGCCTCGTCAAAGCTTGGCTGTGTCTGGGCCCATGCCGCTCCAGCCCACAACAGCCATCCCGCAATCGCGCGCCAAAACCAACAGCCTTTCATTCTCCTCCCTCGTTCGCACTTCCCAAAGGTTCTCGATGCACGCTCTCTGCCTTTTCCTTCAGATGGACCCCCTGGGTCAGTCCCAGCAGGGTGAAGATCATGAATCCGCAGAACGTATCTTCAAAATTCGATACGGCGAAGGCCTCGATGACTGCCGCCAGCAGATACACGGCGGCGGCCATGGCCATCGCGCGCGGGTATACCGGCAGATCGTCGCGCTTCGACAACCGCAACGACGCCCGCCCCATCGCCGCCAGCAGCGTCAGATACATGACGCCGCCCAGCAGACCGATCTCCGCCATCAGATGAGGCCAATGGCAATCAATGCTGGAATACTCGTCGAAGTCGTAGTTGATAAAGCCGTGCTGCATCGCGACGGGGGAGTCCAGCAGAGTGGCCGCATAGCCGCCGAACCGCCCCGGCCCGCAGCCCAGAAGCGGAGACTCCAGAAGAATCTCGCCGCAAATGCGGTAGCCCTCGCGCCGGACGCTTCGCGGCGACTCGATGTAGGTGGCAAACTGCTGCCGCACGTTTTCCATCCCATACTCGCCTAGGTTCACCATGGCCAATGCTCCGGCCAGAGCATAGGGCAGGAGAAGCCACGGGCGCTTGCGCAGGAGAACCACGCCCACGACCAGACCCAGTGCAACGATCGTCTTGACCAGCATGGTCAGACCCACGGCGACCAAGGCGGCTGCTGCAATGGCCAAATAAATTAGCCGCGGCGAATACACATACATGCTCACGCACAAGACGGTCAACAGCGACATGGTTTGTCCGAGAAAAACCGGATGAGTGAAAATGGAGCGCACGCGGACAATGCCGAGGCGGTGATCTTTCGGCAGCCCCAACAGATTGTACGTCAGGTCGCCCGTTAGGAATTGGAAAAACGCAAACACCATAACCGCTCCCAGGACTGCCAGCAAAAACCGCCATGCCCGCGTGTAGCCGCGCAGGTCCAACCGCACCGAAGCGGCCAGAAAAAAGAACACGAAATTTTTGAACATCACATACAAACCGACCGCCGTTTCTCGCGCGCTCAATCCTTGCACGACCGCCGACAGTATGCACACGGCCAGAAGTCCGGCAAACAGCCCTCCGTGCGGAATCCGGTTCAGGCGCAGAACCGGCACAAGAGCTTCCGTCAGGAGCGCGCCGTAGAAAAACACGATCAGCACATCGTCGCCCTGCTTGACCAGGGTCGCCAACGCCTCGTTGACCGGCGTGAGCCGCTTAACCAGCAAATCCTGAAAGAGAAAGAAGATAAACAGCGCGGCAACGAGCCATTCCCGCCGGAAGAAGAAAAGCACCAGAAACAGCACCCCCGCCGCGGCCCCAAGAGCAAGGCGCGGGTCGGCCGCAGCCTGGGCGGCAACGCCGGCCGCAAGCACTAGCGCAGGCCACCGGGCGGCGGGACTTGTCGGTTTGTCCAGTGAGGTTTGTCCGACTTGCATGAAAGTCTGGTGTAGATTGCGTGCGCGTGTTTTCAAAAGGCCGAAGCAAATCGGTCCTTTGATGCTGTCAGTGCTTCAAAACTGACTAGCATGGAGATCAAACTGTCTCCAGTTCAAACGTTGGTATGCCGTTTGTAGTCCACACTTGAGGGTGCTATATTCTCCCTTTTTCCTTAGAAGTTTTCACCAGAAAGCTAGATCTCAAAATTGAAAAATTCCCAGGCAGCCGTAAAAGCCAGGGCAATAGATTGTCTTGCGATGACGCGTTCCAGAAAAAGCCGCAGCACGGCTGCCGCACTCCATACGTTTTGCCCCGATCCTGAAAAGCGGAATGCTTTTGCTTTGGACTGCGGCAGCCGTGCTGCCGCTTTTGCCCGACAAGTTTCGACGCATCCACCATAGCCCGGAGCTCTAACCCGACATGGGATCTTCTATCAAGATACACACATTTTGGCTAGATCTTTATGCGTAAGAATCTAAAATTTGAACCCCATGCGCAAGGGTGAACTCCGCGCAGTTTTCATCAAAAAGAACCCGAAGCCCTACGCGCGCCGCCGGACCGGCGCGCGGGCAACGTTTTCTGAAATGCCCAGGCGCTTGCGATAATATCGTCCAGGTCGGGCCGGCGGCAGACAAATCCCAAAACCTCTTTGGCGCGGGCCGCATCGGCAACCAGTTGCGGCTGATCGCCCGGCTGCATCTCGACCTCGACGACCGGCACGGGTCGGCCCAGCACGCGCTCGACGGCGGCAATTACCTCGCGCACCGAATGTCCGCGCCCTGTTCCCAGATTCAGTTCGAGCGACGGACCGCCGGCCAGCAAATGCTCGATGGCCAGCACGTGGGCGCGCGCGAGATCCTCGACATGGATGTAGTCGCGGATGCACGTGCCGTCAGGCGTCGGATGGTGGATGCCGAAGATGCGAAGCGGCCGGCCCGAAACCGCCGCTTCGATCGCCAGCGGGATCAAGTGGCTTTCCGGCTGGTGCCATTCGCCCAGATGTCCGTCGTTGTCGCCGCCTGCCGCATTGAAGTAGCGCAGCGCGGCATAGCGCATTCCATAAGCGGCGCCGTAGTCGCGCAGCAGCCACTCGCCGATCAGTTTGGTCCGCCCGTATGGACTGATGGGCGACTGGGGATGATTTTCATCTATGGGGACGTATTGGGGAACGCCGTAGGTGGCGCAAGACGAGGAGAAGACAAACGCGTTCACCCCGGCATCGCGGCAGGCGTCGAGAAGCGAGATCAATCCGCCGACATTGTTTTCATAGAACTTGGCCGGGTTCGCCACCGACTCGCGGGCCTCGATGCAAGCCGCAAAATGAATGACCGCCCCGACATTTTTTTCCCGCAGAACCGACCGCGCCAAAGCCCCGTCGCGAATGTCGCCGACAATTAGTTCGCCCTGGGCCAATTCGCGATGGCCGGTGCTGAGGTTGTCGTATGCGATCGGGCGATGGCCCGCCGCCAGAAGGGCGCGGCATGTGAAGGTGCCGATATATCCCGCGCCGCCCGGAACCAATACTGTTGCCACTGGTGCACCTGAAGAAATGTGGGGTGTTGGAATCAGTTCATGCAGTTATTATTAACGTCGGCCGCATCGGACACGTCAGACACGTCAGACACATCGCACCAAATGCTGCACAGTCTTGCCGGACGCTTGTTTCAAGCCCTTACCTGCTGGCGCACATGCTCTCGTGCGACAGCGAGAAGCCCAAACAGCGCCAGGGCACAAACCCAGGCCACGCCCACGATCAATGTGCGTTTCGGCTTGATTTTCGACTCCGGCCGAACGGCGCGGAAAGCCAGGTACAGATCGCCGGATACTTCTAGTTCCGTCACGCGGGCTTCTTCGTACCTGGTTGCCAGTGTGGCGTAGATGTTCTTCACGCTGAGCAGGTCGCGCTGCAATCGCTCCCGCTCGAGATCCTTGGCCACTGTATAGGCGGTCAGCGCCAGTGCGGCGCTCGTCAAGCGGTCCACTTGCTTTTGGCTGTTGGCGATTTCCTCGCGAAGACGTGAAACCTCGCTTTCCTGGCGCATGATGTCCTGGCTGATGCCAAGAAAGATCTGAAACAGGGCATCGTAGCGGTCGCGCGCCATCTGCACTTCCGTGCTCAGGTTCTGGGCGGTTTGCGTTTGCTTGACCACGACCTCATCCAGCTGGTCCTGTTCCTCCCGCAATTGTCTGAGTAAATTTTCATAGGCCTGGATCCGCGCTTCGAGCGAGGCAATTTCCGGTTTGAAGTATTGAATGCGGCCGTGAAGCGACAGCCACAACGGATTGATCTCCTCGGCAGCGAGCGATTGTTTGGCCAGGCGGTCGAGCGATTCGGGGCTTGCCGCCTTTGCCGCCCAGAGCGCATCGTCGGTGATCGCCTTGCGGACGACGAGGCGCTCAGGAACAGACTTCGAGGTCGTTTCCAAATCCGCCAATTTCGCTTTGTAGGTGGCCAGCGATAGTTTCATTTCCTCGATGTCTTGCTCGAAGCGGATGATCTTGTTGATGAGGATGTCGTATTGCCGGCGCGTGACATCCACCTTCTGGCGGGTTTTGTAATCGGTATAAGCCTGGGTTTTGGCGGCTAAATCGTTGCGCGCAAGCAGGAACTGGCGGGGAAGCGGCTCGGTCGTGTCCAATGGAATCGAAACAGCCGGGCCGGTGGTGCCGGAGCCGTTGAGCGTCCCCAGCCAAACGCCGTTCACAAAAAAGGACGCATACTTGCGCTTGAGATCCTCGACGCGCGTCTGGGCCGCTGCATGCTGCAGCCGCAGGCTCTCCAGATTATCCTGCTCGGAGGCCAGCTGCATGCGAATCATTTCGAGCTCGGCTTTGCGCTCGATCAGCTGGGCCGTTGTGTCGAACACCTTGAGCGCGTCCTCTTTGACGGCCAGCGTGCGCGTCGTGTCGGCGAATTGCTTGCGGATCCGCTCGTTGACGGCTTCGAGCACGGCGCTTTTGACGCGCCACGAAGCGGAGGTGGCCAGGTCGGCCCACAGGTTGGCAATCCGTTCGCACAGTTCGGGCGAGCGGTCTTCGACCTGAAGCAGGAGCATCGGTGCGTATGTCGTTTCGCGCTGGCTGGGCCGGCGGGTCAGCGCGACATTCATCTGGTTGCGCAACTTCTCGACCGTGATGTCGCCGAGACCCGCCTTGCGTTTGACTTCCTCGACGAGCGCCGGCGCCCGCAGCATCTTTTCATAGATGTCCACATCCAGAGGCGGCTGCTCGAGCGACGAGCTTTTGTACGGCGACGGATTGATCAGCAGCACGGCCTCGGCGCGATAGCTCTTGGGGATGAACAGCGAAATCACCCCTGCCAGAAACGCCACAACCAAACTCCATCCTGCGATGCTTTTCCATTGCCGGGTCAGGATGCGAACGGTGTCCAAACCCGATGCCGTTGCTGGTGTGGTTGGGTTTTCCAAAGTCTGCCTCCATCCTTTGCGCAGCCGCAGAACTGCTGCCGGCGCACTTCGCAGGCCATGACAAAACAGCCGATGCCTACCGAACGCCTGCTTGCGCCGTCAAGCGAAAAGCCCGACGCGAAGCAACCGTTGCTGTCGCGCGGGACTTCCTAATCCTTCCGCGCTGTCCTCTCGCTTACTCCCTATTTGCGTTCATCCATGCATAGCTCTATGGTTGGACACCGGAGAGTAGCGAGCATGAGGGTGCGGCTTCTTTTTGCACGCGAAAAAAATTGCCACAACAGCATCGTGACATTGCTGGGGGCGCTCGAACGCGAAGGCCTCGCCGATCAATGTGCTGTTTGGCTGACTTCCCACGCCCGACTGATTGGCGACTATGCTGAAGCCGCCGGCGAGGCCGACCGCGTTCTGGTTGGCCTTTCGATGACCACAGGCGATGTGCCGCACATGGCTGCGCTTTTGCGGGATTTGCGAGCGCGCCTGCGCCCGGGCGACCTGATTCTGGCCGGCGGCCCGCATCCCAGCGCCGACGACGAAACGGTACTGGCGGCCGGTGTGGATGTAGTGTTCCGCGGCGAGGCCGACCGCTCGTTTCCCCAGTTTGTGCACACCGTGCTGACCGGCGGCAACTGGCAGAATTGTCCGGGGCTGGCCTTCCGGAATGCGGGAAAAACCGTGCGAACGCCGCCGCCCGAGCCGATTCTTATGGATCAGGTTCGCTCGCGTTTTCAGGGCCCGCGCCTGATCGGCTCTCTCGAGATTACGCGCGGCTGCCCGTATGGCTGCGGCTTTTGCCAGACGCCGCGGCTGTGGGGCCGCGCGCCGCGCCATCGGTCGTGCGAAAGCATTCTCGAGGAATTACCCCAGTACGCCCACTCCGGCTATGTCCGGATGCTCTCGCCGAATGCCTTTGGTTGGCAGGCCGAGCGGCCGGGAGAGCCGAATGTGCGCGCAATTGTCGAAATGCTCGAAGCGGCACGAGCGCGCCAGCCTGCGCTCAAAGTGGTGTTCGGGCTGTTTCCCAGCGAGGTGAGGCCTGATTACGTGCGGCGCGAACTGGTGCGCGCGATTCGCCCTCTGGTGGCCAATCGCTATCTGGCCGTCGGAGCACAGTCGGGAAGCGATCGGATGTTGAAACAGGTTCGGCGCGGCCACACGGCGGCGGACGTGTTCCGTGCTGTCGAAGCGATTCAGGCGGAAGGGATGGGCGTGTTGGTGGATGTTCTGTTTGGGTTGCCGGGAGAAACGCCCGCCGATGCGGCGCAAACCCGGCGTCTCATGGAACGTTTTGCACGGTCCGGCGTTCGTTTCCGCGTTCATGTTTTCACTCCGCTCCCGGGAACGCCTCTGGCCGATGCCCCACCGGGCGCGGTGGACGGCGAAACGCGCGCGTTTCTGGACGAGATGGCCCGGCGCGGTCTTGTCGAGGGCGCCTGGTGAATCAGGGGCGCGACTATTCTTGCGGAGTTCCCGGCGGCGTTTTCAGGCTGCGGCAGAAAAACAGGCCGAAATGGCGAAGGCGTTTGCCGCCTCGCACAATATCCACGTCGGCAATTTTCTCCACCCACTCGAAATAGCGAAAGATACGCGTCGGCTCATCTTCCTGGCCGGTGCGTTTGCGAATACGATATTCAAAAATATACAGAGCGTTTTGACCCTGGCGCTCCCGGAGCAATCGTTGCAAGTCCATGCCCCAAGTTTGCAGCTGCTGCACCAACCCGTAGGATGCATTTCGCATGTGGTCCAATGTATAGAGATCGGTCCGCTGGTTGAGATAAAAGCCCACACATAGAGCCGCCGGAAAAGACTCGGTCAGCGTGAACGACACCTCGCCGGAACGCTGCAGCCGCTGTGCGGCGACGGCGTCCGCCAGCTCATGCCAGCCAAGCATGGTCCGCGCCGGAGGCCTCGCGCCCAGCCGCGCAGGAAGCGCCGGCCAGATTGCCGAAGCCGCCACCCCGGCCGTCATCAGCGCCGCCACAGCGGCCGCCGCGCCGGCATAGCGGCGTTGCCAAAACCCTGCGGTCTTCTCGGTGGCAAAAGCCGCAAATCCAATCAACCCCGCCGCATAGCCGAACGCATCCCAGTGCTCGCGCATCAGATCGCGCCGCGTGAACACGCTGGGAACAAAGAAAAAGAGGATCGGGAGAAGTCCAAAGGCCAACACCCATGCCGCACGCTCATCTCCTGTGCGCCGCCATGCGCGCCACGCCGCGGCAAATCCCGCGAACACGCCCAACCAGATCAGCGGCGAATGCAAACCGGCGTGGCCCGCGAGATAGATCGCCGCCTCTTCGCCGCGAACAAGCCACTCGTGCCGCGACGCCAAATGATACCGCACCGATGCCCAGTCGTGATGCATGTTCCATGCGGCAAACACCGGCACGAACAGCAGCAGTCCCACGCCAATCGTGATCCATGGCCCCGCGCCCGCTCGCCGCAGGCGGCCGCGGGTGGCAAACCCAACCGCCAGGAGTATCGCCGGCGCCGCAAGCGCCATCATGTATTTGGTATAAAACCCCGCCGCCATGGCCAGCCCTGCGGCGAGCCACCAGGCTGCCGGAATCAGGTTGTGAGGAGCGGCGCAAGAGCGAGTCGGGTCGGGAGAGATTGAGCCGGGGTAGAATCCAACCCTCGATTGAAGGGACGGCCCTTGCGTTGCCCGTGTTTTCTCCCACGCGCGCCAGGTTGCGTAAGCAACGCCCAGCCAAAGCACCGACAGAAGCATGTCCGGTGTGGCCACAGCGCCCATGGCGGTGAACCCGGGCGAGGCCGCGAAAAACGCCGCCGCCCACACTCCCGCCCTTCGGCCATACAGGGCCCGCCCCGTCCGCCACACCAACAGGAATGCGGCAACCCCCGCCAGCAAGGACACCAACCGCAATGCCAGCGCGCTGTGTCCAAGCAGTGCCAGTCCCGCCCCCATCGCCAGGGACACGGCCGGCGGGTGGGGACAAAACGAAAGGCCTTCTTTCAGCGTCCACCAGTAAATGGCTTCGTCCTGGAAAATATCCGTGCCGGCGGCAATGCCAAAGCGAACGAGCAACGATGCCGCGGCAAGCGCGGCGACCGTCAGCGCCTCGCGCGCAGGATTGCGCTGTCCTTCCGAAGTGCTTGTATCCTCTTGCGGAGATGGGGAGACCGTATTTTGCATGCCGGCGGACTCGTCGAATACTTTCAGACACTGGGAGAAAAAATCATGGCCTCGAATTATACACCCCTAATTTCCTCGCCGCAAAATGTGTGCCTTGGCGGGTTCCTTCGCGCCGAATTCCAACAATCCGCGTTTCCCACAGAAAAACTCCTATACAATCCTCGAACCTGGAAGAAATCAGGAGCGACAGGCTGGGAGCAAGAGGTCAGAAACTAACGTGGTCGGCGGCCACAATCAAAAAGATCTTCGCAAGATGGCTGGGTCTCAAGATGAAAGATTCGAAACCCGCTGTACTAGCCACGGCAATCGTTTGGCTTGCGATGAACCCTCACGGCAAAGCGGCAGCCATCCTGCCGCACTCCAAAAGTTTTGCTTCGCAGACTCCTGATTCTACAGAACACAATGCTTTTGCTTTGGATTGCGGCAGCCATGCTGCCGCTTTTACCCGACAAATTTCGACGCACCCAACATGGCCTTTCCTTTGGCCACAACCCAACATGGGATGCTTCATAATGAGGCCCGCACTTTGGCCGAATCGTTCGACGAAAGAATCCGAGGCGTAAACCACGTGCTTGTGTTTCAGACCTTTGCCCAGGCGGCTTCGAGCGTTTCCTTCGACTGCGCCCAAAGCGATTCCGGCGTCCAGTCCCCGTATGGACAAACCTCAAAACTCAAGATGGGCCGTTTGGTCTTGTCAAGATAGCCATGCTCCAGCAGGGCGGACAGGAAGCGCGCCAGTTCGGGCACGCCGTTTTCTCCCGCCGGATCGCCGAACGGCGGATGCGCATCGCCATACATCGGATGCTTCGGGTCGCGCATGATGCAGTTGCCGATATGGGCGTGGACAAGGAAGTTGCGCACGGTCTTGACGGCATGGTCGGGAGTTTCGTCCTGGAGCGGCAAATGGCTAAGGTCAATCATCAGGCCAAAGTCGGGATATTTTTCGCGCATGCGTTTGGCGATCTCCACAGCCTCGGTGTTTGGGCCGATCAGGCAGTTCTTGCCGAACGGCTTGCGGTCGAACGTTTCGAGCACCAGCCGCATGTTGCCCTGAGCGCGAAGTTCGGCGGCGACCTCCGAGAGGGATTCGACCAGACTATCGCGGGCGGCCGCGCGCCTGGCTTCGCCCGGGTCCTTGCCGCTGAGAACGGCGAATCCGATGGCACCGAGTTCGTAAGCCTGCTCGATGACGCGCTTGACGCCGTCCACAGCCTCGCGGCGCTTCCATTGGTCCTCGTGGTTGAGATCGAGCCCCTGGGTCAGAAGCACGGGCTGGGCGCCGAAGGTCACCGTGCCGCGCCATTCGTGAAAAAGGGCGGCGGCCTCGGCGCGCATGGTCTTGTCGTTGATCCACGTCATTTCGATCACGCTGAGATCGCGGTCGGCCGTCAACTTGGAAAGCGAGGGGATCACGTCGGCGCCGCCTTTGAGGGCCTCTTTATACAGCATGAAATGAACGACACCGATTTTTGCATAGTCTTGCGGTCTGCCTTCCATTCCTTCATCCTCCCTTGAATGATTTTCCGGAGCCGTTGAGGAACGCGCGGAGCGTTTCCGCCTCCGTAAAATCGCGCACATAGCCTTTGGCGCCGAGGGCGCACAATGCCTCGCGCGGATAGCTGGTTCCCACGCCGACGCAGTCGAGTCCGGCCCGGACAGCGGCCTCGACTCCGGCGGGCGAATCCTCGAACACCAGGACATGCGCGCGCGCCACGCCCAACCGTTGGACAATCAGGCGATACATCTGCGGGTCGGGTTTAGGCTCGCGCACGTCCTCGATGGTGCACCAGGCGTCGAACAGCGGCTGCCAGCCGAACCTGGCGGTCGTCCATTGGCAATAGCGGAGCGGCGAAGAGGATGCCAGGCCGATTTTCACACGCCCGTGAAGCGAGCGGATGAAAGCATCGGCGCCGGCCACCGGCTGCAACTCCCGTTCGGCGATCTCGCGGAAGACGGCGCGTTTTTCCGCCACCCAGTCCTCGCCCGGTTTCGGCCCGGGAAATCCCCACTCCTTGACCAGCCGCTCGAAAAACTTCTGGATGGTGATGCCGGTTTGTTGAAACGCCTGCTCGGGCGTCAGCACGATGCCGTGCCGCCGCAACACAATGTCGGCAGATTTCAGATGAATCGGCTCGCTGTCTATCAATACGCCGTCGAGGTCAAACACAACGGCCAGGTAATGGAGGCTATGGTACACGATGGGAATTCACTCGTTTTCAAACTGTCGCCCGACTCGGCTTCGCAGTGCATCAGAGAATTCCACTTGCGGGAGGAACCGATGCTTGGGTTTGCGCTTACTGTTCGAACTTTAGTTTGCCGTTCGTAGTTCACGCATCAGCGTGCTGTTCGTAGTTCGAACTTCAGTTTGCCGTTCATAGTTCAACATTCAAACTTCAGTTTACCGCTCTGGAACATCGCGGCTTTGCCTGCCCATGGTCAAGCGTTTTGATTAAACCCTTTTTGCTCTTGCTTCGCTACTCCAGCCGCCGCGTGCGCCCTTGCCGCCGCAGGGAGGCTATTTTTGCGGCGCTTCCACAGCATACGACAAAGCCAGGTTGAAATTCTTTTCGTCCCTCCTCACCTCGACCGGCACGCGAAGGGTTGCCTCCCGAAAATAACACAAATTGTCTTTGTCGTTTTCGCAATAGTAGAGGACAAAGTCCGCGCGGATGTCGGTTGTGCCGGGCCGGGCAACCAGGGGGATTTCGATAGGGAATGTCGGTTGGGAAAAAGTTGTTTCCGCCGCTCCGGCCAACGCCACAATGTCCCTTGCGTCCGAGCGAATGGTTACGGTATTCGGCGCGACGGCGTTGATTTTGTATCCGGCGGGGAGCGTCACGGAAACGGTGATTTTCCCTTCTCCCGCGCCGATGATTTGGGCAGGGAGTGTGACGGGAGTTGCTGCCGAGGCCGTCCGTGCGCTCGCGCGAAGTTTTTCCACCCGCCGAAGCACGAGCGTCTGGACGCGGCGCGTTCGCAGATCGGCCACGCGGATCAGATGGTTGTTGGTGTCGGCGATATACAGTTTGCCGCCGGCGACGCTGAGGCCGCCGGGTTCGTCGAACGTCGCCGCCTCGCCGTCGTCCATGCCCGCCTTGCCGGTTCCGAGAAATGTTGCCGACGTGCGATCGGCGGGCGAAATGCGCTTGATCTTGTTGTTGTACGTATCCGCGACATATAGGACCCCCTCGTGGAAGGCAACGCCGAGGGGATGCTGCAAGCGCACCGCCGGCCCGCGGCCGTCGCGGTCGCCGAACTCGAACAGGTCCTCGCCGACGATGGTTTCGACACGGCCCTTCGGGTCGACGTCAGCCGCGCGAATGGCGCTGACTTCGCTGTCGGCGAAATACAGTTTGCGGCCGTCGGTGGCGATGCCCGACGGCTGGGCGAGAGCGGCGGAATTGTGCGGCCCGTCTATTCGCGCCTCGCGTCCAGAGCCGGCAAAGGGGGCGACCTCGCCGCGGGCAAGGTCCATTTTCCAGAGCTGATGGGATCCGGCCATGGCGATATAGAGCGCGCCGTTACAGAAAACCAGGTCCCAGGGCGAATTGAGCGGCGTGACTCGGGCGGGACCGGCGACGTTGAACCGCCGCGCCTGTTGGCCGGTTCCGGCAATCGTTTCGACCGTGCGGGTTTCCATATGGACGAGGCGGATGGCGTGGTTTCCCGTGTCGGCCACATACAGCCGCGGGCCGTCGAGAGCCATGCCTTGGGGATGATTGAACATCGCCTCGTCGAACGCGCCGTCCTTCAGACCCATCGCGCCGCTGCCGACGACCTCGGCCACCGCGCCGTCGTCCAGCGATACGATCACAATCCGGTTGTGATTGGAATCGCTGATGAAAAGCCGCCGCGATCTTTCATCGGCCAGCACTTTTCCGGGAAAGGAAAGCAGCGACCGCGGGGCGGACTGCATTTCTGCCTGCAAATCGAGCGGCGTGCGGTCAATTTTGCCTTTCGCATCGAACGCGCGAATCATTGCGGCAATCGCTTTGTCGAAAGGCTCGAAAATGCCTTCGCCGGAAAAGGTGCCGAAGATTTTCCCGTCCGGATCCATCAGCACCAGAGTCGGCCACGCATGCACTCCGTATTCGCGCCAGACCTGCATGGCGCGGTCGTTGACTACCGGATGGGCGATCTCGTAGCGCAACACGGCCTGACGAATGTTTTCCGTTTCCTGCTCGGTGGTGAACTTGGCGGAATGGACGCCGATGACCACGAGTTCCTTTTCGTATTTTGCCTCCAGCCGCTTGAGGTCGGGAATGATGTGCATGCAGTTGATGCAGCAGTAGGTCCAGAAATCGAGGAGGACAATTTTGCCGCGCAGATCGCGCAGACGAAGCGGCCGCGCGGTATTGAGCCATTCCAGGCCGTCCGGAAAATCGGGCGCGTTGACGCTTCCGCTATAATCGCTGTTCATGGGCAAGCCCTTTCGCAGGTCCGCAATATAGGGTTGGGCGCCGAACCATAGGATGGCGGCGAGCAAGAGGAGAAAGAGAAAGAAGCGGCAGGGGGTGGATTTCATTGCGCGTCCTTTGGATTGTGGCGCGCGGTACTCCGGCGTGCCAAACGTTTTCGCGTCGTGAACAAGGAAATTGCAGCCCTTGCTCCCGCGGGTCTGTCATAGAGATTACTGCCGGCGGGCCGTCAAAATCAAGACGAAGCGCATGGGCAAACTCTCAGGCTTCTTCTGAAAACACTGTTGAGATGCACCCGGAAGCAACGTGGCTTGACAAAAAGGCAAGGCTTGTTGGAAAACCGCCCATGTGGATTGCGGCCGGCGCCGGACCGGACTTTCGACGGAAAAGGGCACGCAAGTGGTGCTGTTTCGCTGGTCAGACAACTTTGTACGCATCGAGCAAAACATCCGTTCGTATATTGTCAAACGGTTGCTCCCGCTGGCGAAGTCCGACTTGGCTGGCGCCGAGGCGGTGGTCCCTCTAGGGGGGATGAACAGCGTCATTCGTATTGTTCGCACGAAGACGGGGCCGGGGTTTGTGGTGCGGGTTTTCCCGCGCGCCGAGCGCGCCCGGTTGCGTTCGCTGATTGCTATTGGAAAGATGCTGCAAAGCCGCGGCGTGGCCGTACCGCCGACCGTGGATTGGGTGGAAGACTATTCCGAGAGTCATCTGGTCATTCATAGCGAGCGCCTGATCGAGGGCCAGACGCTGGTTGGGCGCTGCACCGAAGCCGCCACGGCGCCTTTGCTGGCGGAGCTGCTCCTTCCCCTGCATCAGACCAAATCGCCGCAGTGGGGGCCGCCGGACAATCTCAAAAGCGCGGATTTTTCGCTCTACTCGTTCCGCCGCGTAAAATACCGCTTGCGCGGCGTACGCAAGGCCTTGTCGCGCGCAGCCGACAAGGCTGTCTTTGAAAAAATCCTCGATTGGTTCACCGCCGAGCGCCACCGTTTCGACACCGTTCGCGAATTCGATCTGACGCACGACAAGATCAACCCCGGCAATCTTCTCTGGGCGCCGGGGGAACGAAAATACTATCTGCTCGACCTGGCCACGGTTCGCTACGGCGTGCGCACCAAAGACCTTGTCGCACTCTATCACGAGGTGTTGCGCGACGATCCCGAGGCCATTGCGCAGTTCGAGAAAGCGTATTGGGCAGGCAGCACGGACGGCGAACGCCAACAGAACGAGCGGCTCTGGCGCTGGTATCACGCCTACTATCATCTGGCCGAGGCGGCCTCGCAGATCAAGCGGGCCCGCAATTCGACCGCCCGCTATGTGCTTGCGGATTCGGACTATCATGAAAAGTTCCGCCGCCATTGGGATCAGCTGCTGGCAATCATCAACAGCTAAGCAAAGGCATACGGCATGGACATTCGGATCGAGCGATTAGCGGATTTGCTGGTTCGCTACTCGAACAAAGTGCGGCGCGGCGACGTGGTCGAAATTCACGGCCCGCCCGCAGCGGTCCCGCTCATCGAGGCGGTATATCGGAAGGCGCTTGCGGCGGGCGCACTTGTCCGTGCGGAACTCTCGCTGCCGTCGCTGGTCGAAATCCTTCTGCGTCACGGCAACGACGCGCAGCTGAAATACTGGCGCCCGACGCTCTTGAAAGACCTCCGCGATACGCAGTGTTTTTTCGAGATTTGGGCCGATGAAAACACCCGCGCCCATACGAGCATTGACCCCGCGCGCGAGCAGATTCGCCAGCGCGCACGACGGCCGCTCCGCGATCTGTTCATGAAGCGTGCCGCAGAGAAGAAGCTGCGCTGGGTCGGGACGATCTATCCCACGCACGGCATGGCGCAGGACGCCGAAATGTCGCTGGCCGAATACACCGACTTTTTCCTGCGCGCGTGCAAATGCGACCGGCCGAACCCGGTGGCGGCCTGGAAGGACGTCGAGCGGCGGCAGCGGCAGGTGGTGCGGCGGCTGACCGGCGCCAAAACCATCCGCGTCGTCGCGCCCGATACCGATCTCACACTATCGGTCACGGGACGAAAATGGGAGAATTGCTGCGGAACGGAGAACATGCCCGACGGTGAGGTGTTCACTTCGCCCCTCGAAAATTCTGCCGCGGGCACGATCCGGTTCTCCTTCCCCGCCATTCACGACGGCCGCGAGGTGCAGGACATTCGTCTGACTTTCCGGCAGGGCCGCGTGGTCGAGGCGGCGGCGGCGAAAAACGAGGACTATCTGCGCAAAATGATCGCCCTCGATGAAGGCTCTTGCCGCCCGGGCGAGTTCGCCTTTGGCCTCAACGACGACATTCAACGCTTTACGCGCGACATTCTCTTCGACGAAAAAATCGGCGGTACCCTTCACATTGCGCTCGGCGCGGCGTTCCCCGAAACCGGCGGCAAAAACAAGTCGGCCCTGCACTGGGATATGATCTGCGATTTGCGCCAGGCGGGCGAAGTGTTTGTGGACGGCAAACGCGTGTTCAAAAACGGAAAGTGGATCCTCTGATGTTTCGGTCGCGCCACCCACTATGGCAGATCCTGTGGCCGGTGCGTCTGGCGCTGACGCCCGTGTATTGGGCAGGGCTGCATGTTCACAAAGGCTTGTATGCATGGGGCATCAAGCAGCGCTACCGTCCTCCCTTTCGGGTGATTTGCGTGGGAAATCTTACAACCGGAGGAACAGGCAAGACGCCGCTGGTGATCGCAATTGCCAAAATGCTCCAGGCCGCAAACAAGGAGGTAGCGGTCATCACGCGCGGCTACCGTAGAAAAAACGCCGGCATTCCTGTCGTGAACATAGACAATCTTTCGCTGGAGGCACCGACTGCCGCCCACCTGCTGGGCGATGAAGCCGCGATGATGAAGTTCACTCTGAAGGCAGTTCCCGTGATCTGTGCAACGCGCCGCGCCGATGCCGCTCAGCTGCTGGCCGAGAATACTTCCACCGAGGTTGTCGTCTCGGACGACGGCTTTCAGCACTGGGCGCTCGAACGCGATCTCGACATTGTTGTGATAGATGCAAGCCAGCCCGCCCGGCTCAATCATCTGATGCCGTGGGGGAACCTGCGCGAAGGATTTCGGGCTTTGCGGCGCGCCCACGTGGCGGTCATCGCCAAGGCGCGCAATGCCATCGAACGCGACCGCGCGGTGTCATTGGTTCGCCGCGCCAATCCCGACATTGCCATCTGGCATGTAGATTTCGCTCCGCGCCAACTGAAACCGCTGAGTCGGACCGGCAAAACGATCCCGCTTTCAGCACTCGCCGGACAGCCTGCGATCCTGGTGGCCGGCATCGCGTCGCCCGACGGCTTCGAGCGGACAGCCGAGTCGCTGGGCTGCCGGATTGTCGGGCGCTTTTTCTACCGCGATCACTTCTCCTATCCCGACCTTGTTGTCCGCTATCTCGAACGGCAGGCTGAAAAACTGGGCGCGCGATTTCTGCTGACCACGGAAAAAGACGCC
>JADFCW010000077.1 GCA_017161705.1 Candidatus Sumerlaeota bacterium
CACCAACGACATCAGGCCCATGATTGCGGAAAAAGCCAGGGCAATCCGGAAATTTTCCACTGTGACTCTTGGGATGATATAGGAAAGAAGATACAACATAACGCCGTTCAGCACAACAGCCGACAGAAACATGTAGTGCGGCCGCAGCGGGATGCCCAGCCAATAATCTATGTAACCGATAAAGACATTGATCGGCCCTAGCACGACCGAGACGGAGAGCATGGGAACCAGTCCGCGAATCCGAATTCGTCCGCCGCATAGAAACGCCAGCGCCCACAACACCACTGTGTTGATTGCCAGTTGAATTCCGATCAGTTCCCAGTTCATGTGATCAACTCCTGCATCAGCTTGGCGACCCGCAGATTGTGTGCCGCGTAGGTGTTGTTGGGGTTGAGCGCCAGCGCTTTTTCAAACGACTCGATGGCCAGTTGAACCCATCCGGCCTCGAAGTATTTCACGCCGAGATTATAAAGAACGCGGTCGTTGTAAGGATAGCGCTTGGCCAGCGCCTGGCATTCTTCGAGCGAAAGCGCCCGTGCGGGGCGCGGCGGAGCCGTGATTCCTCCCGCCGGACTTCCGCCTTCCGCTGCCACATCCAGACAGGGTTTGGCCATGCGCTGCGTCAGCGATTTGTAGGCGTGCTGGATCCGCTCGAACTCGCGGCGCGCTACCTCCTGCAATTTCACTCCGAGGTGCGCCACACGGTCCGGATGATACTCCTTGGCCCGTTTTCGATAAGCATGAACCAGTTCTTCCTGGCTTGCCCCAGGCTTGATCCCAAGAATCGCATAGGCGTCCTGTTCAGGAAACAGATCATCATAGGTATCGGAAACGGTCGGTTTGCGGCCGGAATGCGACTGGGCGGTTGCCGGTGTCTTTCCCCGAACGACCGACCGGTCGAGGTTGAGAAGCCCCGCACGCTGCGCCTCGCTCAATTCGGCTTGCGTCAGGTCGGCGTCCTCGACATTGACGTTGCCCATTTTGGCCCCGGTAAAGTTGGCGAATTTGCAATTCGCCCCCCGCAGATCGGCGTTGGTCAGGTCTGCGCCCGTCAACACCGCCCCGACCAGATAGGCCCCGCCCATCCGCGCCCCTTGCAGGAGTGCTTCCTTCATATTTGTATCCACAAGGTTGGCTCCCTGCATAGCGGCCGCCGACAGGTTGGCGCGAACGAGCAGCGCGTTGGCAAGGTTAGCCCGTCGCAGGTCGGCATACGTGAGGGCTGCACCCGAAAGATCGGCCCCAGAAAGGTTGGTGTTAAACAGCACGGCAGACGAGAGATCGGCCTGTGCAAGGTTGATGTCGGGCAATTCGAGATTGGACAGATCGGCCTTGGCGAGGTCCAGCCGCGGTGTTTGTGTGCGCCGCTCTTCCCATTCGGCGGCGGGAACGCGTTTCTCGCCGATTCGCCGGAGAAGTTCCACAAGATCTTTTTGCGCCATAAGCGAATTCCCTGCACCGCAATTTGATCGTCTTGCAGAAAGATTCTTAGTGTTTGCCTCCCGACTTTCAAGTCCCGAGTGAGCCTGCGGCCAGCCGAGAGAGCGGCGCTGCATAAATGAAGCATTAACCGCTGGGCGATTCTCAAAATATACGGTTGAAATGTCTCCGTCGGCCGCACATAAGAATTCATCGGCCGGTATCTACCCGCTTTTTAAATCCCCGGGGAGGAAGATAATGGACGAGGCAGGGCGACAAGCGATTCTGGCACAATTGAAGTTCGACCGGTTTGCCGCCGGGCTGGGCATCGAGGTCATCGCACTCGACGACGGCTTCGCGCGCTGCCGCATGACAATCCGGCCCGACATGCTCAATTCAGTGGACATCCCGCACGGCGGCTGCATTTTTACTCTCGCCGACATGGCCTTTGCGGCTGCGTGCAATTCGCACGGCACGGTTGCACTGGCTCTCCATGTGGATATCACGTTTTACGCCTCTGCGCCGGCGGGTTGCGTTTTATTTGCCGAGGCCAAGGAAATTTATCTCGGCCGCAAAACCAGCGAATATGACATTCGCGTCACAACTGAGGACGGCCGTTTAATCGCCGCGGCACGCGGTCTCGCCTATCGCAAGAGCGACCCGTATCCGCCGCGGAAATAGGCGAATTCTCCTTACGCCTTCCAGTTTTTCCACTGACCGCGTGTAAAATCCGGCACCTCGACCGGCTGGTTTTTCGCCTGAATCGAGGCCGCCGTCAGCGGCATGATCGCACTCCATGTCGCGGCGTCATAGACATCCACCGGCGCGCGTGCGCCGGTACGGATCGCGTGGATGAATTCACGGAGAGGAAAGAAATCGCCGCCGCCGTGCTGCGTCTTCGCCGCGTCGCTTTCATACTCCCGCCACATCGGGTGGTCGAATTCCTCTGCATACTTGTCGAGCGTCTCCCATGTGTTTTCCTTGCTGCGGCCTTCGATCCATATTTTCTGCCCGTCCGAGTCATACGAAGCGCTCGCGCCCTGCAGCGCGTAATAGTTAGTGGTCGGATGCGGCCGCGCCGAAAGCGTGTCATAGCGGATGTCAATCACGACGCCATTGGCGGTTTGAATCAGCGCCGATGTGCTATCGCCGACAGCAAACTTGATTTTCGCAGCCGGATGGTCCTTGCCGAAGCGGTTGGCAGCGTACCGCTCGAGCGCCATCTGCCTCGTGGTCATGGCCACCAGCGATACCAGCCGGTCGGTGCGATTGATGCCCAGCCACTGGGCCACCGGACCGAACTGGTGCGTGGGATAGAGGTTGCCGATCATGTCGCGGGCCATTTCGCCCCGCCACGTCAGCGTGCCGTCGGCGTTGAACTTGATGTTGCGGCAGTCGTGGACATAGCCGCATTCGGCATAAGTGCATTCGCCAAACACACCGCGCTGAACCATGGTGAGGATCTGCATGTTGGGGCGCATGTAGCACATGTTTTCCGCCATCATGTACGTGCGGCCGGTTTTCTCCTTGGTTTCGACCAGCGCCCAGCAGTCATCGAGCGTGGTCGCCGCGGCTACCTCGCTAAACACATGCTTGCCCGCACGCATAGCCTCCACCGCCATGGGAGCATGGAGCGGCACAGGCGTGGCGATCACGACAGCGTCCACGATGTCCAGGGCGCAGAGCCGGCGATAGTCGGTAGGGCCTTTCGAAAAGGCCGCAGGCCTGGGCTCGCCTTTGTCGGTCGCCATTTTGAGCGCCCGATTGAGATTCGCTTCATTGATGTCGCAGACCGCCGTGACGCGCACGTTGGGAATTTGTAGAAGCAGACGGAGCAGATACGTGCCGCGTCCGCCGACGCCGATAAACCCGAAGCGGAGAACACCAGAGGCGTCGGTCTCGGCGGATTGTTTCGATTTTTCGGATGCGCCGGCCGCGCGACTGGCCGCCGGCACTGTCAGCGCGGCCGCCGTTGCGCACACCATTTCCCGTCGCGTAAGAATTGCTCCCATGACCGTACTCCTTCCCGCCGCAGCGTTTTCCTTGCGGCGAATGTTCGAGTGTATATGCGGCTGCAGTTGCCTGTTCAAACCCCTCTTATCGTGTTTATTACTCAATCTGCGCCGACGAGCATACTTGCCGCGGCCGTCGCATTCAATCCTCTTACCAATCCGCTTGACTTGCGGAGGACGTTCCAGTGCAATTCAACGCGTTTCGGCGCGGCGGTGGCAAGCATTCTTTTCTTTCGGATCAAAGGAGGGTTACCTCAATGGCCAGCAAGATCGTTCTTCTTGTGTGCGACGGACTAGGCGACCGTCCCGTTCCCGAACTCGGCGACAAAACGCCTCTCGAAGCGGCCCGCACTCCCAATCTCGACCGCTTGGCGGCTCGCGGCATCACGGGCCTGATGCACTCGCTGGGCCGCGGCCTCACGCCGGGAAGCGATACTTCTCATCTCAATATTCTCGGCTATGATTATCGCGAATACTACAGCGGACGCGGCACGATCGAGGTCGCCGGTCTCGGCATGGAACTGCGCCACGGCGATGTTGCCCTGCGCGGCAACATGGGCACCGTGGACGCCGAACTGAAAATCGTGGACCGCCGCGCCGGACGCATCACCGACACGTCCCCCTTCACCGCGCTGCTGGACGGCATGGAAATCGAGGGCGTCAAGTTCATGGTCAAGCCCGGCACCGCCCACCGCGCCGGCATCGTGGTTCGCGGCGATGGCCTGTCGGCCAAAGTCACTGACAACGACCCGCACGAGCCCGGCGTGAAAGTCTGGGAAGTCAAACCCAAAGACGATTCCCCCGAGGCGGCGCGAACAGCAGCCGTCCTGAATAAGTTCCTTGCACGGGCCCATGAGATTCTCGACGCCTGCGAGGCCAACAAGATGCGCGTTGCTGCCGGCCAACCGGCCGCCAACTATCTGCTCATCCGCGGCGCCGGCTTCTATCGCCATGTCCCGCCGTTTTCCGAGCGCTACTTCGGCCTGAAGGCCTGCTGCATCGCAGGCGGCGGACTCTACAAAGGCATCGGCGCCTACACGGGTATGACGCTGCTCGACGTGCCCGGCGCCACCGCCCTGCCCGACAGCGATATCCGCGCCAAGTTCACTAGGGTGCGCGAGGCGCTCAACGATTTCGACTTTGTCTTTGTCCACGTCAAAGCGGCCGATTCACTCGGCGAGGACGGCAACTGGAAAGGTAAGCGCGACTTCATCGAGCGGATTGACGAGGCGGCCGAGTTGCTGCTCGATCTGCCCGACGCGCTGCTGGTCGTCACCGCCGACCACACCACTCCCTGCGCGCTGAAAAAACACTCGGCCGACCCTGTGCCCGTGATGATTGTCGGCGAGGGCGTTCGCGTGGACGGCGTCATGGCCTACAACGAGCGGGCGGTAGCGTCCGGCGGATTGGGCCGGCTTATCGGAACCGATCTCATGCCCGAACTGATGAATCTGATCGGCAAGTACAAACTGATCGGCGCATAAGCGGCAAACGGCATACCCTTCTTTCCTGGCACCATCCCATAATAAGGCAACGATGGAAACGCGCCAGGTATTGCTATCCTTAGCTTTCTGAAGAATACGCATGCGCGCCGCAGCGGGCCGCGGGGCTTTGCGGCCCCACGCCAAAATCTCCTTTGGCCGGATCGCGCAACTGTGGATTTTGCCCGTATATGCCATCGGCTTCCTGTGTCGGAAGGGCCGGCCGGCTCCGCGCCGGGTCGTTCTCGCAATACCAGAAATTGCGCGCGAAACGAAAGGTCTCGGGCGCCGTACCCGGTCCAACATTGACCGCACCGCGCCATTCGTTCCATCGAAAAACAATCAAATTGTCGCTAAACTCGCCATTGCGCGACGGCACGAAGTCTGGGTCCCGCGTTTCCTGCAAAATCCGCAGCGCCCAGCGCGTCGGACGGTAAAGGGTGTTGAAGCGGACTATCGCCCCATCGCAGCCGACAAAACCCACCGCCGCACCCCCGCCGATGAACACGTTTCCCTCAACCGTAATGGCCCTTGCCTCGTAATGAAAAACTGCGGGCGCAACACTGCCATTGGGCGCGATGCTTTTGTCGCCGCCCTCTCTCAGCGGTGGTCGAAAAAACGGCCGACCTGTCGAACCGCCGATATTGACCGCGCGGTCGCCTGCGTTCTCGAACCTGTTCCTTCGCACTACGATGTCCGACGACCCGCCTTTAGCCTGAACGCCCGAATTGTTGAACACGCCCGCGTGCCGGATCGTGCAGCCTTCGATCACCCCGTTGTGGCAGCCGACCATGTCAATAGCCGAGCCGCCCCCTATGCCCCAGCGCTCGATCGTGCACCCCTCGACGCGAAAATCATCCACCCCCGACAGTTTGATCCCGTCCTGATTCCCGTTGCTGCCAATGTCGGTAACGCGCAAACCGCTCAACACAATGTGATGCGCAGGTGTATCGTAGGACCCGCCGTCGTCAATGTTGATGCCATTGGTCCGCGCACCGGTGAACGCCAGATTGCGCAACTCGACGTAGCATGGATCGCTCAGATACAATCCCCCGCCCGAGCCTTTGAAGACCGGCGGATTTTTGGGATCGGCCGCCTCGATGACAATCGGCTTGCCGGACTCGCCCCGGAGATTGCTGAAGCCAAAGCCTCCGGGGTATTCGCCAGGCGCAACCTGAATCCGCGCGCCGGGTTTGGCCGTACTCACAGCGTTTCGAAACTCCTGAGCGTTCCGAACCAGCATTGCTTCCGAGGCCGATGCAACCCGGCTGCCCGCGGCGCCCAATGCGGCAAAAAAGACTCCTCCCACGAACCATAGCGCTCTCTTGCTGTTCATGCGTTGTCGCCCTGCGGATCTTCGCGTTCTCGCGGAAAACTTTTTTCTCCCTCGACGATATGGCACAGGCACCGGGCCGCACTCTCTCTTACGGAATTGGCGGGATCAGCATCACATCATCCAAAAGAGGACGGTTCTCGAATTTCGGAGGCAAGCTGGGTTGAATGCCCGGCGGCAGGATGTGCGGTGTAATGTAAAACAAAATGTCACGCCGCTCGATGGCCTTGTTTTCGTTGCTGAACAAATACTTCACCACCGGAACCCGCCGGATGAACGGCACGCCCTGCCCTGCCGTCCGGTCGTGCTCGATCTTGAAACCTCCGATGATCAGCGTGTCATGATCGCGGACCACCACTTTGGTATTGGCCTCGGATTTCAGAAAAACCGGCCGCTGCACGTTGCCGATGGTGATGAAACGCCCCACGGCGCTGACCTCGAGTTTGACCAGATCGAGGTCTATCAATCCCTCGTCCAGCGACTTGATATCCGGAAGGACATGGAGTTTCACGCCCACCGGCTCAAACTGAATGGCCATCTGCCCCGTGCCGGTCGGCGAAAAGAGCACATCCTGATACGGCACCTTGTCCACGGTTTCGATTTTGACCATTTGCTTGTTCAAGGTGACAGCCATCGGTCGCGATCGAATTTGCGCATGACCTTCTTCGAGCAGCGCCCGTAGTCGTGCTCCGATCATCCCGTTGCCCACATCGAGATCGGTGAGGCTGAATCCTACACCCGCGGCGCGGTTGATCTCCTCGAACCGAAACCCGCCCGGAATGATATTCATACGCGGCACGATTGTGGTTTTTACCTCCATAGGCGCATTGACGTCCACGCCCCCGCGATCATCGCCGCGCTCGCGGCCGTAGGTCCACTGAATCCCGATTTCGCGCGAGTACTTCTCGTTGACCTCGACTATGATGGCCTCAATGGCAATCTGATAAAATTGGAGAGGAATCTCTGTCTTTGAGGGTTGGGCGGCAGCAGTAGTAGGGCTGGACACAGCGGACGCACTGGATGCAGCAGACGGGGTGGACGCGGCAACGGAGGAAGTTGTGTTTGGTGCTCCTGCAGGGGCCTCGCCGGCAGCGGCATCCGCCCCCGCCCTGCTCGAACCCGCCATGACCAGCATTGCCATGCACACCAAAACTATTTTCGACCCGAAAACCATCGTTACTTGAACCCCACGAACTTCATTCCTGCCCTTGTTTCCCTCGCCACCACCCGCTGCACTTAAGAATGCTCCTCTTATTCCCTACCCACTTCTCGCCTCTTACCTCTCAGCTCTTGCCTCTAACTTCTCGCATCTTCCCTCTAATCTGTTCCCGGCGGGATCAAATCCACGTGGATGAGAAAAAGAATCTCGTGAGTCTTGGTGACCGAACTCCAATTGCGGAAAAGATGTTTAAGAATTGGAATTTCCGCCAGAATGGGCGGCCCCTGGTGGCTGCGGCTGTCGGAATCTTCCTTGATCACACCCGCTATCAGCGTTGTCTGGTTTCGCACCAGGACTGTGTTTTCGATGGACCGTGTATTCACTTGCGGCACGCGGCGCGGCACGCCCTTGTCATCCACCGATACTGCGACAAATCCTGCCAGCGATGTGACATCGGCCACCACGCGCATCAACGCATAGGAATCATCCAACTTCGCCACATCCAGAAACGAAACCCGCAACGCAACGCCGGTATCCTGAAAGACCGTCACCTCCGCCACGCCCGCACCCGCGATCTGCCCCGCAGCATAGGGAATGCGCGACCCTGTGCGTACGATTGCTTCGCCCGCTCCCTTCTTCAGCACCAGCGACGGCTCGGCCAGCATCTTCACCGTGCCCTGCTGTTCCAAAGCCTCTACCACGGCCTGAAGCGAGCCGTTGTCGGCATTCATCGAGTCGAGAAAAATCCGCAGTCCCAAGTCCAGATTCGACTGCGAGGGGAGCGTCATCCATGCGGCAGGATCGGTCGGCAACCCGCGGCCGTCGTTAAACGGACCGCCCACTCGCCGACCGCCGTCGGGATCGCGAAAGTAGGCGATGCTGAAGCCAAAATCGAGGTCGGTTTCCCCCTGCCATTCCAGCACCTTGGAACTGAGCCGCGCCTGCCATTCGCCGGCTGTCCCCGTGGTGGGCAACGCCAGAAACGCAGGGACCTCGACAGCCGTCGTGGACGTCGCGGCCAAAAGATGTGGCCTTGCCGGCGACAAATGCATCCCGACAACGCTCATGATGGCCGCCAACCATCCCGCTACGGATTTCCGCCTTCTATTCAACCGTTCGCATACCTTGCGTGGAATAAACTACTGCTGAAATAACGGTTGACACCGGTAGCGCGCAATATTGCCCATTGCCTCGGCGTCGAGCCCTGAGCGGATAACAAAGGGCCGCGACTCGCGGGGATACAGCGTTCCGATAGATGCTGTTCCCACCTCCAGAATTTGTTCCATGGCGTCGTAAAGTGTCACCTCGACCTGCACGCCAAGGATTGGCCGTGTCGAGCGGTTCCTCACTGTGCCTGTAACCATATAAAAACGCCGCGCGGACGAGAAGAAATCTCCCACACCGCGCGAAGTGTAATCGTGCAAATTCTCAATTACCAACGGCTGACGTTCGTTTTCCATAGCGACCCGCTGCTCGGGATTAGTGATCGGAATCAGGTTCCCGTTAATATCGAAGATCAGCCGCTCCAGCAGCAGGGGATTTTCGCGCAACTTCGGATTGATTTCGATAGCCTTGAGATACGATTCCCCGGCGGTTTTGTATTGTCCCATCTTCCAGCAGGCATGACCAAGAGCAACCAGGAGATCGGCGTTGTTGGGCGTGACGGCCAACTGGCTCCGAATCCTTTCAGCCTCTTTTTGCGCTTCGGCAATTTCCGACGCCAGCAATTTCCGTCGGTCCTCGCGGCTCTGGCTGATTTTCTCACGGGCCTGGCGCGCCAACTCGATGAAACGCCCCTGCGGAAACTCGCGCTCGTATTGCGAGTACACCCGCTCGGCATCATGATGAATGTTCATTTTTTGGTACGCCTGAGCGAGAGTGATCAAGGCTGCCTCGCGGCGCTCGATCATCCGCCGATCAAGGTAGCTGTGCGGCTTCGAGACCGGGCTGGGCGCATGCTCCAGATAGCGCTCGAGCCGGATAATGGCATACGGGTATTCTTCGTTGCGGAAATCACGAGTACCTAAACGATAGTCGTCCAGCCAGGCGCACCCGAATAAGCAACAAACCGTAAGAAGAAGGGCAAGCCAGCGGAGGCCGCCTTTTGCCGACATTCCAATTCTCGCAAAATACAAAACAGCCATTACATGCTTTCCCGCTATTTTCAATTCCCCTGTCTTGCTTCGGGGATATCAAGCCACCGCTCATTTATCAGACCCGCTCCCCTATCTCTAGGTTTGTTCTGCAAAAAAGAAAAATTCCAATCTAATAACTTTGGACTGCGGCAGCCATGCTGCCGCTTTGCTTTAGTCACAGACGGTTCAGCCAAACGTTGCCTCGAACACCAGGGACCAGATCAAAGCGGCAGCATGGCTGCCGCAGTCCAAAAGGAAAATCCTCTCTCTCCCCTTTCGCAAAACCCGCTTTCGATCAACCAGCAAAAAATCATCATCCTGCATATCCTGGAAAACCATGTCCAATCATGTGTGATGTTCAATCATGCACAACATCCCATTCTATAGCATATCCAACCGGCCACCCTGGTCTGCGTCAACTGCAAATTGACTTTTTGCACCCTGCCGCATAACCTCATTTTTTCAGAGGTAAGCAAAAATGTACAGAACTCCGGATATTCGGTCTACAATCAAGCGACTGGGAATCGGCGCCCGCACGGTTCATCTGTTTGGCGTGGACTATCTTCATTTAATCCTGCCTCGCGGCGGGGACCTGTTTCTGACTGACTACGGCGTGCCGCATCTGGAGCAATTGTTGCCGACAAACTGGAACGACAAGGCATACTACGACCGGCCGGAAAACGCAGCCTTCAAGGTTGGACTGCCCGGCTCGTCCCATCCCTACCGTGTAAAAACCAAACCCGTGCACGGACGCTCGCTTGACGTTGTGGTCAAGTGGTGCCGCGTCGGACAGGACGTTATCTTCGAAGACCTGCGCAGCCCGGAAACTTCCGCCGCTCAATCGGACTTGCGGCTGGCCTGGAACGGCCCGTTCGAAGAATTCGGTCTCCTCATGGAATTGCGCAAGACCAACCGCCTCTATCCAACCACCATTCGCACCCAAAAGCCCCTGGCCATCTACTCGCCGCCTGAAAAAGTGAAACTGTGGCAGACGGGTCGGCGGAAATATATGTTCTCGGCCCAAAACAAACTGATGCTCCGGGCCCAGGATCAGGTCCCGGTCGAGGAAGCTCTGGAATTAGACATCCACCGCCTCTATGCGCTGATATACGGGTGGGTCGAAGGAATTGACGCCGCGCAAGCCATGGAAACCCATAAGGAAGACCGGGAAGCGCTCCTGGAACTTGTCAAGGAGGTTCACTACAAAGAACTCGCCTCCCGCGGCTATACCGTCGTGGACGCTAAGGCCGACCATCTCATCGTCCGCTATCGCAACGGACATCTGCTCCGCGAGAAAAACGGCCGGATTGCCTATGCCCTGATTGATTTTGAACTCCTTCAGCGAACCCACGACTTCGCGGAGCGCTATCAGATTGCCCAACGAAAACGCTATTGGCATTTGCTTAAAAATCAGAATGCAAGAGCCACCCGCGCCATTGCCGGCGTCCATCACACGCAAATCTTTGGCATTGATTATATTCATGGCGACACGAGCAACCAGGGGAAACTCTGGGTCATCGGCTCGAACGCCGAATTGTTCGAATACTTCGATCCAGCCCGCTGGCGGACGTCCCCGCGCATTCAACTGTCCAATGTCACCTATCGAACCAAAACGCTCGACAATATCAAGCTGGTGTATCGCAAATCCCACGTCGGGATGAAACCGCAGGATGACCCTGTGGACCGGCAGGCCCGCCGCGCCCAGCGCTTTGGCTACAACAGCCCGTTCGAGGAAGTTGCCATTGCCATGGAATTGCGAAAAATCGGAATTGATACCGTTCTCCCGCGCGCCATTTACCGCACCTCCCACCAGTCCGAACCAGCCGAATGGTTGAAGGATGACTCCCGCTACATCAGCCATCAATCCTTTAAAACTCACGATGGCGAACCCATCTTACTGCCCAATTACGACTACTATCTCCTCTTTGGCTACTGGCAGGGATCGGACCCGACGTTTTTCACCGACAGCATGGACGGCCTCGGTCCGGTGGACATTACCCTGGGCCGTCAGGGCGGTCTCATTTCTGAGAACGAATATCGCGAAATTCTCGAAGACACACACGCGCGCCTTAAAGCCATCGGCTTCGATGAAGAATTGCTCGAGGACCGTTTGCTCCTGCGCTTTGAAAACGGCAGCGTGGTCAAGGACAAGAACGGCCGGCCCGAGATCACCATTTGCATCAACGGCTATCGCACCGTGGAAAACGGCCTGCTGAGCTGGAAAGAATACCGTACGATGGAAAATGCCATTCGCAAGAAAATGCGGAAAGCCGGCTACGATGATCTCCGTCTGAAAGGCGATCATCTGTTGCTCTCGATGTCCCCCGACGGCGAGCTGGCGCGCCGCGAGGACGGCTCGCTGCTCTGCATCCTCTGTAACTTCGCTCTCATCCGCGCCCCATGGATGAAATATGCCTGATCGAGCCCGCGGGTCTTCCCTCAACGAACCCCGGCCTGCGTCGCCGCCCTCCGCGCCTGTGATGACAAGGAAGCAGTAAATTTAGGCAAGCCTCTCTGCCCTCTTCCTATGGGCGTTTGCTAAGATAGAGCGCCCCGGCAGGGGTTTTCCAATGCAGAACCGGCCGGCTTTCTTGTCAGGCAGCGGCGTGGCGGCTTTTCAACTTCGCGTTGGGCAGCTTGGTATTAGTTCAAGAAATCACTCTGCTTCAAAGGCACCCAATGTGTGCCGAATCGCCTTCACGGCGTCGTTTTCATCCAGCTCGATCCCAACGATATCGAAGCGTGTGCACTGGGGCCAGCGGGCCCATGGCTTCAAATACCATTCGGCAGCGCGCAAAATCCGGCGCCGCTTTTCGCGGTCCACGGCCTCTTCGGGAGCCCCCGAGGCCAACGACCGGCGGGTTTTCACCTCGACAAATACCACCGTGCCGCGGTCTTCTGCGATCAAATCAATCTCGCCCACATCGCACCGATAATTGCGCTCGATAATGCGAAAGCCTTTCTTCCAAAGCAAACGCGCGGCGAGTTCCTCGCCCCTTTCGCCTGTTTGCTTCCGGCGTAGCGACCATTTCATTGTGATCGCCTCCATTGCAACGCCGCTGGCACGCTGCCCGTGGCGCATGCGGCCGTGCGCGCGGCAAAAAGACGTCGGAGTTCATCGCGCTCGCGTTCCGGCAATCGCTCCTCGGCCGCCTCCAGTGCCTGTTGGACAGCCCCGGCAGCTGCAGCGTCCTCGATGGCCTCGATCGCCTCGGCCAACCGCGCAAACGTTTGCGACCGCCGCAGCTCGGTTTCAAACCAACTGACGCCGCGAAACGACAGGCGGTGAAGGGTTGTCGGTCCAAGGGTGCGTAGCGCCTCGACGTGCGTGACCGTCGCGTACCCTTTGTGGTCGGCAAATCCGTAGCCCGGAAAATCGCTGTCGTAGTCGCACATCAGGCGGTCGCGCGCCACCTTCGCGACAACCGACGCGGCGGCCACGGATGCACACCTTTGATCGCCGCGCACCAGCGGCTCGACAGGCACTTCGGCCCAGTCCAAACGCAAACAATCCGTAATCAGATAGTCGGGGCGAAGTTTCAGGCTTTCAACGGCCCGTCGGACCGCCAAGTGCGTTGCAGCGAGGATGTTCAGCCGGTCAATTTCTTCCGCCGAGGCAATTCCAACACCCACAGCAAGAGCTTGATCCCGAATCTGGCAGTCCAGCGCGGCGCGGGCATCCGGTCGCAGCTGCTTGGAGTCGGCCAAACCGTCCATGCGAAATCCGGGCGGAAAGACTACAGCGGCGGCGACCACAGGTCCAGCCAACGGTCCGCGGCCCGCTTCGTCTATTCCTGCAACGAACCGGAAGCCCGAACGCTGGGCCTTTAGTTCGTAACGCCAGCTGGGCCGTGCAATCATACGATGTCGAAGGTCTCCTCTCTGCAAATCTCCCGCAAAAAAAGAAATGAATAACCACAGTGCGTGTCAACGCAAAACCAGCCCACGGTGTGACGTAGACCGCCTGGATGAAAAATGTTGCTTTTTTCCCCGGCACGGCCAAGCAATTCGACTAACTCGCAGGTCGGTATATGCGGGGATGGCAACAATGCGACTGATCTTATGCGTGAACATTGCGCTGGGGCTGGGCGCCTTCTTTCTGCCGTTCAATGCTTCGGGCAGCGAAACCCCCATGCCCGACGCCGCCGCTCCTTCCCGCGCGCCCATCGAAAAAATCGCCGAAGGCAAATTCCGGATCGGCAACGCAATTCTCGAAAAAACGTCGGCCACCCTGCGCATTCCTGCCAGGGTCAATATGAACAAAGGCATGATCGAGCTGGTGGCCTGCGCAAGCGGGGGCAAGTTGCACGAAAGCATTTTCCTCGCGCATATCGAGCCGTATCACCTGCATCTGGCGCTCCTGTTGATGGGGTTGAAGCCCAAGGGCGGCGTGCAGTTTCAAGGCGATGCCACAACGCCCGAAGGCGACCGGGTAGTGGTGTTCGTGGAATACCAAAACACCCGCCGGCGCGTGGAAGACTATATCTGGGACCTTCAGGCCAAGCAACCGATGGAGCGCACCGAATGGGTCTTCGCCGGCTCGAAATTTATCAACGGCGAATACGGCGCCCAGCTCACGCGAACCCTCATGACAACCTATCACGATCCCTATACCATTATAGACAATCCACTCCCCACCGGAGCGGACGACGAAGTTTATGAAGTGAATACCCGCCTCGTTCCGCCCGTTGGCACAACGGTCACCTTGGTCATTCAACCCGCCCGGGCGGTTGCCCGACAAGGAGGAATGAAATGAACTGTGCATCACGCAATGCAAGCGCGCCCCTGCTGATCGGGTTACTGGCTGTTGCCGCGTCTGTTTTGAGTATCGGATGCCGCAAAGGCCCCAGCCAGGCCGAAATTCGTGCGGCGGTCGAAACGGCAACCGTCAGCGGCCAGAAGGGACGCGACTGGCTCAAGCAGCAACAGCTGCCCGACGGCACGTTCGACGCCAACGACCAGGTTAAGGTCGGCATGACCTCGCTGGCCATTGTGGCGCTGATGGACCAGGACGTGGACGCAGACGACCCGAACGTGCAGCGCGCTGCGGCCTTTATTGCTGCTCAGCAAAAAGAGGACGGCTCCCTGCGCATCCAGGATGGCGTCGAAAACTACGAAACGGCCTTGTCTCTCCTGGCTCTCAAAAAAACAGGCAACAAAACCTACGACGAAGCGATCCAAAAGGCCCAGCAATACCTTACACAATTGCAAGCCGGCGCCCGGGGAGAAATCCCTTCCGACAACCTTGCCTATGGAGGGATCGGCTACGGCCGCCGCAAGGCACCAGATCTGTCCAACACCCAATTTGCCCTTGAAGCCTTGCGAGAAACCGAATTGGGTGCGGACAGCGAAACATTCAAGCGCGCTCTGGTTTTCATCGAGCGGTGCCAAAACCTCCAAAAGGTCAACAAGCAGCCGTGGGCGACCAACGACGGCGGGTTCATCTATATGCCGGGGGTGAGTCTGGCCAATGCGGAAGCAGCCCAGAACGAACCGCGCCATTCCTACGGCAGCATGAGCTATGCCGGACTGTTGAGCTTTGCGTACTGCGACGTGCCGAAAGGCGACCCGCGCGTGCAGGCCGCCCTGGACTGGCTCCGCAAGCACTACACGGTCGAGGAAAATCCCGGCATGGGCAAGAGCGGCCTGTTCTACTACTACATGGTCATGGCCAAGGCCTTGTCGGCGTATGGCGAAAAGTATCTGGTGGACGAGAAGGGTGTGCGCCACTATTGGGCGCTCGATTTGGTCAACAAACTGGCTTCCATCCAACACCCGGAAGGCTATTGGGTGAACACGGACTCGCGTTGGATGGAGAACAACAAGAGCCTTGTCACCGCGTATTGTATGATTACGCTCAACAAGTGCAGGCGATTTCTGGAACAATAATAACGGAGCCGTGGCGCTCCGTCCCCCAAAGGAGAACAACATCGTGGCAGACAGCAGCGGCGGCAGCGCCGCAACCGGGCAAGATGCCGAAATTCTGGCGCGCTTGAAAGAAGGCTACCTCAAAATCAAGAGTCAGTTGGCGGAAGTCATTGTCGGCCAGGAACAGGTGGTCGAGGAAGTGGTCATCGCTGTGTTCTCCCGCGGCCACGTCCTCCTGGTCGGTGTGCCGGGACTGGCCAAGACCCTTCTGGTCAGTTCGCTGGCGCAAACGATGGACCTGTCGTTCCGCCGCATTCAATTCACGCCCGACCTGATGCCTTCGGACATCACCGGCACCGAGGTAATCCAACAAGATCGCGACACAGGCGAGCGGCACCTGCGTTTTATCGAGGGGCCGATTTTCGCAAATGTCGTTCTGGCGGATGAAATCAACCGCACCCCGCCGAAGACTCAGGCCGCCTTGCTCGAAGCCATGCAGGAGCGCCATGTCACGGTCGGCCGCACCACCTACCCCCTGCCGGAGCCGTTTTTTGTCCTCGCCACGCAAAACCCCATCGAGCAAGAGGGCACCTATCCTTTGCCTGAAGCGCAGTTGGACCGCTTTATGTTCAATATCAAAGTGAACTATCCCACATCCGAAGAAGAAACGCAAATTATCCGGCGAGTGACCAGCGGCCGAATGCATGAAATCAAGCCCATTCTCACAGCCAAAGAGATTCTCGCCCTTCAAGACCTTGTCTATCGCATTCCGGTCGCCGACCACATGATCGAATATGCCAAAACGCTTGCGCGCCTGACTCGTCCGAAAGAGCCGGAAGCCCCTCAGTTCATCCGCGACTGGCTGACGTGGGGTGCAGGCCCGCGCGCGGGGCTGTATATGATCTGGGCCGCAAAGGCCCGCGCCGCACTGGCCGGCCGCAACTATGTCTCCGCCGATGACATCGCGGCGGTCGCCCATCCCGTCCTCCGTCACCGACTAATCACAAACTTCGTGGCCCAGGCCGACGGGATTGATACGGATATTATTATTACAAAGCTGCTGGAAATGGTGCCGAAATACGGCGAGTAAATAAGAGAAGCGGCGGTAACGTCATGGGAGCAAAATGGACAGAGCGTCCTGCAACGGATGAAGTGGACGGAGCGCTGAACTGATTTCCTGATGCCCATACGCAGTCCTTACATAGACCCCGAAATTTACAACCGCGTGCACAAGATGGTGCTGCGGGCGCGCGCCATTGTCGAGGGCACCATCGTCGGCCAGCACCGGTCGCCCTACCATGGCTTCAGCGTCGAGTTCCGCCAGCATCGCGAATACGCGCCCGGCGACGACCTTCGCTATCTGGACTGGAAGGTGTTCGGCCGGAGCGATCGCTTTTTTCTCAAGCAATACGAGCAGGAAACCAATTTCATCGGCCATATTCTCGTGGACCTCAGCGAGTCCATGCGCTACGGCTCCAAGCCGGACCAGACCAAGGCGGAATATGCCAAGTTGCTGGCCGCAACTCTGAGTTATCTGATCCTGCAGCAGCGCGATGCGGTAGCCGTAAGTGTCTTCACCGATCGCGTCGTCAGCTACGTCCCGCCAAGCACCAATCCAGCTCATCTTTATCGGATTTGTCATGTGTTTGAGAGCACCCGGGCTGCCGAAAAGACGAATCTCGGCGCCATTCTTGGCGAATTTGCCTCGCGCCTCCGGCGGCGCGGCGTAGTCATCGTCATCTCCGATTTTTTCGATGATCTCGATCGCGTGCTCAGCGGCTTGCAGTATTTGAAGTTCAACCGTCACGACCTGATTGTCTTTCAAATCCTCGATGAGTTCGAACGGTCGTTTCCTTTTCGCGGCTTGATTCGCTTCGAGGGCATGGAAGACGAAGGAATCTTTCGGACCCAGCCGCAGCGAATCCGCCACAGCTATCAGGAACTGTTTGGCCGGTTCACTGAAGGATTGAAAGCCGGCTGCGAACGCATGGATGTGGACTTTCAGCAGGTGCTGACCTCCCGCCCTGTGGACGCGGCCATTCGGGAATACCTCGCGAGGCGACGATAGTGCCGTTTTCGTTTCTCCACACCGGCATGTTGTGGTGGCTGGCCGCCGGGGCCATTCCGATCATCATCCATTTGCTCAACCGCCGCCGTTATCGGCCCGTGCCGTGGGCAGCCATGCGGTTTCTGCGGGAGGCCATCCGTGTCAACGCCCGCCGAATCCAGATCGAGGATCTCATCCTGCTGGCATTGCGCGTGCTGGTCCTGATCCTTGCCGCCTTGGCCTTTGCGCTGCCGGTTCTCAAGAGCCAGTTGCTTTTTCTTGGTCGCCAGCCCCACGTCTGCGCCGTCATTCTGCTCGACGATTCCTACAGCATGAACTATGTGGATGGGGAGACAAGCCGGTTCGAACGGGCGCGGGCCGCAGCGCGCGACGTTGTCGGCCGCCTGAGCCGCGGCGACAGCGTCTCGGTAATCCTGATGTCCGAGCGGCCGCGTCGCCTGTTCCGCGAGCCCACATTCGATCTTGATCAGGCGCGCAATCAACTGGCCCGTCTCGAATGTTCCTATGCCGCATCGGCTGCCGAAGGCGCGCTAGCCCTGGCCCAGGAAGACCTTGCCAAAGCCCGCCAGCCCGCCCACTGGGTCTGTCTGATTTCAGATTTCCAAAAGGGCCTGCTGGACGGAGCGGCCTGCAAAGCCCTCCTTGGCGATCTGAAAAAAAAGGCCGATCTTGTCGCCATTCCTATCGGCGAAGGTTACGACGGCAATCTAGGCGTGGTCTCTATTGAAACCGATGCAGGTGTGCTCGCCGCCGGAATTCCCACGGTTCTCCGAGCCCGCATTCACAACTTCGGCCAAACCCCCCAGCAAGACTACCCCGTCGAGCTTTTCCTCGACAACCAGCGGCGCGACCGCCGGTGGGTAACCGTCCCTCCCGGAGGGGAAGTAGATGTGACTTTTCTTGCCGAGTTCCGCGAGGCCGGTCAACATGCCGTCGAGGTCCGGATTCCCGCCGACTCGCTGCCGACAGACAACGCCCGCCATCATGTCGTTGAGGTGCGGCCCAAAATTCCCATTCTCCTGATCAGCGGCGACACCACCGGCCGCGGCGGCATCGGCGCCACGGAATACGCAGGCATGGCACTGGCACCCGGCTGGTTGGTCGGCGAGATCGAGGAAGATCATCTTTCGCCCGCGCGTGTGGGCGTCGCCCAATTCCGTCCCGCCGATCTTGATCAATATCCCGCCGTTTTTTTGATCAACGTGGCCACATTAGAGGCCGATCAGATTTCCGGTCTCGAACGCTACGTTCGCGAGGGCGGCGGCTTGATGATCATTCCCGGCGACCGGACCGATGTTCGTTTTTACAATGAAAACCTCTATCGCAACGGAGAGGGATTCCTTCCCGCACGCATTACGCCGCCCGGCTTCCGCACCGAGGAGGGCGAGTGTTTTCTCAGCCCCGACGTTTACGATCATCCCGCGCTGTCGGTGTTTGCCGATCGCTCGCATGGCGACCTCAGCCAGATTCATTTCAAGCGGACTCTCCTGCTCGAACCGCCGACCACGGCGTCGGTCATTTGCAAGTTCAGCACGGGCCGTCCGGCGCTCGTCGAGCGGACCTTCGGCAAAGGCCGCGTGATCCTTTTTGCATCGGGATTGGGTCGCGATTGGAGCGATTTCATTTGGAAGCCGTCGTTTTTAATCTTCATGCGGCGTGTCGGCGACTACCTCATGAGGCGCGAGACTGCCGGTTTGAACCTAGGCGTCTATGAAACCGCCACACGCTTCATTCGCGGCGCCTCAGCCGCGACGCCCATGACCGTCGTGCATCCGTCGGGCAAGAATGATCTGGCTGAACTCGAATCGGCTCTCGGCGGGATGCGTATGCAATACGCCGGTGTGGACCGTCCCGGTGTCTATCGTCTCATCACCGAACAGCAAATTATCGGGCAATTTGCGGCAACCGTGGATCCGCGCGAATCGGACCTCGGTCTCCCGCCGATGGGCCTGATCAATGCTCCGCTGCGGATCGTCCAGCCAACCGACGCAGCTTCGATAATCGGCACCGACTCTGCCGGCAGCGAATTGTGGATGATGTGCCTGAAAGCTGCATTGGCCTTGATGCTGATCGAAGTTCTATTCCTGTTATGGATCGAAAGACGGGAAAAACGAACAACCATTCATGAGCCTGTTTGAAGCGACATTTCGATTTGCGCGCGCTTATAGCCCGCTGGCCCTCCTGGCCTTAGCCGTTGCCCTATCGCTGGCCGGCTGGTGGTCGCTGCGCCGCGAAGCTCCGTTTCTGGCGCGGCGCAACCATGTCTTGCTGGCGGTGTTGCGCGTCGCGGGCTTCCTTCTCCTGATCTTTCTTCTAATGAAACCTATTTTGATCTATCAGGAGGAAGCGTCCCTCCGTCAGCATGTTATACTCCTATTGGACGAGTCGGAAAGCATGAATGTCGCGGACAAGGTGCTGAGCCGGATTCAATTGGAAAGTGCGGCAAACGTGCTCGGGTTGCGCACCGAACGCGCAAAATGGCCCCCTCCGCCTCAGTCGGCCGCTTTTCCTTCGCCTGATCAGGAACGCTCCGATCAGGCGGAATTGCGTCTCAGTCAGGCCGCGGTTCAACAGATCAAGTCCACCACACGGGCGCAACTGGTCCGCCGCGCTCTCCAACGCGATCAGGAACGTTTCCTCGACCAGCTGCGCAAAGACTACATTCTGGACGTCTATGCATTTGCCGACCGGATGCGCGACATACCCTTTCCAGCAGCGGCACGGCCCGCCACGGTGATCCATGATCTGGCCGCGACAGGACCTTCGACACGCATTGGCGCGGCGCTCCAGAGAATTGTCCAAGACTATCGAGGGCAGCCGGTGGCCGGCGTTGTTCTGATCAGCGACGGGCGAAATCTTGCAGGCGTGCCGCCACTGAGTGTGGCTGATGTTGCCGGCGATGCCCGCATTCCCATCTTCACGGTTCCTGTCGGCGCCGGCGGTTCGCGCGACCTTGCGGTGGCGCCGCTGATATGCGAGCCGGTTGTCTTCCGCGCCGACGAATTCCCCGTATCGGCCAAAATTGTCGCCCGCGGCTATGGTGGCTACATCGTGCCGGTTGCCCTCGAATGCAACGGCGTCCAGGTCGAGACGAAACAGGTGAAAATCGCCGGCCGCGAACAACTGGTAACGTTTCGCTATAAGCGCGACCAGGAAGGCGCGGTTCGGATTCGCGTGAGCGTTCCGCCTCAGGAAGCCGAGGAAACCGCCGACAATAATGCAGCCGAAACCGTGGTTCGTGTCATTGATAAAAAAATCAAAGTCCTCATGGTAGAAGAAATTCCCCGGTGGGATTTCCGCTATCTCAGCAACACGCTTTTTCGCGACCCGCATATTGACTGCAAAGTGTATCTACAACAAGCCGACCGGCAGGTGGTCGCCGCCGACCCGCGATTCCTGCCCGTCTTCCCTGCCACGGAAAAGGAACTGTTCGAGTTCGACCTTATCATTCTCGGAACGCTGCGGCCGAAGTTCCTTCGCGAGGACCAGCTGGCCATGATCGAGCGATTTGTCTCGAAAATGGGCGGCGGTCTGATCTTTATGGCCGGCGAAAACATCTCCCCCTCCCTATGGGCCGGCTCTTTGCTCGAACCGCTCCTGCCCGTTCGGATCACCGGTGAACCCCGTCCCTGGCTCGATCCGGACCGGCTGGAAATCCGCTCGATGCCGCGCAAATTGGAGCTCAGCGATGAGGGGCGGCGGCATAATATCACTCTCCTGGAAGCAGAAACCGACCGAAACGAGCGAGTCTGGCGCGATTTCCCTCCCCATTACTGGGTCGCCGAGGTTGGCGGCCTTAGACCTGCCGCCCAAACGCTTGTCCTTAGCGTCGGCACCCGCGATGGCACCGCCCTGCCCGCCGTGGCGTTTCAGCCCTATGGACTCGGCCGTGTGCTCTATGTGGGAATAGACTCCACTTGGCAGCTGCGGTACAAAGTCGGCGACCGCTATTTTGTCCGCTTCTGGACTCAGGCCGTCCAGTTCCTGACGCTCAGCCGCTTGCTCGGTCAAAATAAGCGGCTGCAAATCGCCGCCGACCGCGACATCTACGAGGTCGGACAAACCGCCTCGCTCTCTGTGCGCGCACTCGACGCAACGTTTCAGCCCAAACGCGATGAAAACATCCTCATCGCAATCGAGGAACAATCCGCCGCCGATCAAGCGGGCAAACGCCACGAGATTCGCGCCTTCCTGGAACCCGACCGCGAAGGCGTTTACAGCGCTGTATTTAAGATACCTTATGAAGGCCGTTTCGCCGCCATCGTTCAAGACGGCGCCGATAGTGCGCGAGTGGAATTTGAAGCCAAACGCGCCCGAATGGAACTTCAAGATCCGGAAGCCGATTGGGCCGCAATGGCTCAAATCGCCAATCGCTCGGGCGGCAGGGTTGTCACCCTCGATAATCTGGATCAATTGCTTCAACTGCTGAGCCGCAACAAAGCCAGTTTCGTGGGACGCCGCGAACAGCCGCTTTGGGATTGGTGGCCGTTCCTGGCCATGTTTGTCTTTGTAAAATCGCTAGAACTTGCTCTGCGTAAATATTGGCATCTCAAATAACTACGCAATACTAAACCAAATTGCTGAAAACCCCATGAGCGACCGGATCATCCATCGTAAACTCGACCAGGTTCGCCGCCTTGAATGGGCCATCTGGCTGACCCGCGCTCTGGCGATGATCGTCGTTTATGCAGCCCTTGCAGGCGCATGCCATTTCGCCCTCGACTGGACGTTTCGTCCACCGACAGCAGAACGAATTGTCTTGCTCGTTGGATTTCTTGCAGCACTCGGCTATGGATTTTGGCGGGAAGTGTGGATGCCGCTTCGGAGGTTTCCCAGCCCCGACGAGATTGCTTTGGAAGTCGAGCGCCACTTTCCGGACTTGCGAGGCCGGTTTATCTCCGCCTGCCAACTGTCGCGCGTTCTCCATGCCCCCAGCGGTGCCGCTGCAGAAGGCTATGGCTCGACCGATCTGATTGCTGAACTGATTCGGGATACCGTCGGCGCGATTGCCAATCTGAATTTTCGTGCTGTTCCCGAGCGCACGTCTCGAAACCGCAGCCTTGCTCTCGCTGCCGCAGTCCTCCTGCTTTGGGCTGCTTTCGTTGGACTGACCGCGACAGGGCGGCTGTGCTTTCCCGTTTGGCTTCAGCGCCTGGCGCGGCCGACCGCGGCAATCCCCTACCCGACAAAAACTCTGGTGGTTCTGAATCAGGCAGACCGGTTTCGCCGTGTGGCGCGCGGCGAGGAAATTGAACTGCGTGCGCGCGCCCAGGGATTGATCCCCGCCACCGGCGCAATTCGAATCCAGCGCGGACATGGCAAATGGCTGGAGCAGCCGGTCACCGGCGCCGGCCGCGATTTTGTCTTCGTTCACAAGGCCGTCATGGAATCCTTCGATTACTACTGGCGGCTCGGCGACGGAGAGTCGGAAAAAGGCCGCGTCGAGGTGGTGATTCCCCCGCAAGTGCGCGCCATCTCCGCCCGCTATGAGTTCCCTGCCTATACCCGTCGGCCGCCCGAAACGGCCTCCGGAGGCAACCTCGAGGCCTTGCCCGGAACTCGCGTCGCTCTGTCTATTCAAACCAACAAACCGATTGCCCGCGGTGCTCTATTGATGGAAGGCGGCCGCCAATTGCCCCTATCCCTGCAGCCCCTCGCCTCCACCCCATCTACAACGTCCCCTCTGTCCACCTCCCCCGTTTCCACCTACACCGTCTCGCTCGATATCCCTACATCCCGCAGCGCTTATCGTATTCGCCTGATAG
>JADFCW010000078.1 GCA_017161705.1 Candidatus Sumerlaeota bacterium
AGGTGAGGTAGGAGTGGATGCCCAGTTCCCAGGTGTCGCGGAAGGCGCGGATTTGCTCCGGCTCGGCGGTTAGGTCTTCGTCCTTGCCGTCCTTCACGTCGCGCTTGTTGACGAAGGGCTGGAAGTTGGAGCCGTACTTGATGCCGTAGGGCGGGTCGATGTAGATCATCTGCACTTTGCCGGCCAGGCCCTCTTTTTCCAGGAGCGAGTTCATCACCAGGAGCGAATCGCCGGCGATGAGGCGGTTCGACCAGCCGTGCTTGTGCTGGTAGAACTCCACCGCCTCGCGCAGGGGTTCTTCGCGCTCCATTTCGAAGAGGCCCAATTGTATCGGTTGGGGCTGGCCGTTTTTCTTGCGCACGGCTTCGATGATGGTCTTGGGGTCAATGCGCTCGTGGACGTGCAGGGAGACGGTGGGGACTTCAAAGGAGGTGTGTTCGGCCTTGCCGGCCCAGACCAGTTGGGGGTCGAGGTGGGGGTCGTAGGCGTAGGATTTCCGCTGCTGGCCGACATCGGGGTCGGTTTCGGGGGTCACCAGGCCGACGGGCGGGTTGTTCACCCGCTGCTTGTCGCGGTGCTGGTAGGATTCGATCGGGCGTTTGGGATTTTTTTTGCTGTTTTGTGCCATTTCGATCCTTTCCATCACGAAGGTCAGCGCCGCGTTTGGAAGAGCAACGGCAAGCGGGTCGGTCAAGCGGTATCGAGGGCGGGTTCGCACAGTCCGCGGAGGAGTTTGAGGAGCGAAAGCACTTTGCGCTTGGAGTATTCGCCCATCAGGCAGATTTGAATCCAGTTGCGCTGGAGCAGATACTCGCTGCGATAGCTCAGGAGGTAGCCGGCGATTTTGGCGCGGCGGCCGACCGACATGGACTTGATTTCCGGCGGCAGGGCAATGGTGATGACGGCCGGGGCAGAGTGTTCTTCGGGCGCGACGAGGGAAAAGCCCATTTCGCGCAGACGGCTGCGGAGTTGGGCGCAAAGGTCGGCTTTGGCCTTGAAAAACTCTTCGGCGTCGAAGTGAGTCAAGGCTGCGTGCAAGGCGTGGATCAGATTGGAGGAGATGGTATAGGGGACGCCTTTTTTCGCCTGATAGAGGCCGAGGTCCAAATAGCTGGGCAGGCGGTCGGGCGCGGGCGCAAGCGTGTGATTGTGGAAGACCAGGGCCAGGCCGGGAAACGCGGCGATGCCTTTGCCGCTGACGCCGGAGGCCAGATAGACGCCGCGCAGGTCCACCGGGGTGGTGCCGATGGAGCTGATGCAGTCCATGCAGAGATGGATGCCGCGTTCGGCGCAGAGGTTTTTGAGGAAATGCAGATCGTTCAACACGCCGGTGGATGTTTCGCAATGGACGGCCCAGAGCCAGCGGATGCGGGGGTTGCGCTCGACGGCGGCGATAATGTCGGCGGGCTGAAACACATCGCCCCAGTTGCGTTGGAGGGTATCGAAGGTCAGGCGGAAACGGCGGGCCTGATCAATGAGACGTTCGCCAAATTCGCCGTTGCTGAGGATCAGGCCGGGGGCGTCGAGCAGGGAAATCTGGCCGGCGATGGCATCATTGGCCAGGGTGCCCGAACCGGTGAGAATCTGGACGTGGGCGCTATGGGTCAGGCGGCAGAGCATTCGGCGGGTTTCCTGCATCGTTTCCATAAATGACTCGGAGCGGTGGGAGATGGGTTCGCCGGCAAAGGCTTTTCGGACTTTGCGGCGAATTCCCACGGGGCCGGGCAGAAGGTTGACGATGGAGCCGGGTTTGGCGGGGCTTTTGGCGAGGGTGAGGAGGAGGGGCATTTTGCGCTCGAAAACCTCGCGGGTCAGATACATCGGCTGGTAGAGGGCATCGTGGGTTCCGACCAGGGGGCCGAATGGGGTAAACCCCAGGTGTTGGTAAAGTTTGATCTGGCGGGTGGTGCCGGAGATGATGGCCAGATCGTAGCCTTGCTTCTTGCAGTATTCCATGAGTTTGACCATAAGGCCGTAGAAGATATGGCCGCGGCGATGATCTTTTTCGACCGAAAGGAGACGGATCTCGACGGGGTTGCGCCCGGGCGGCAGATAGGAGTCGAGATTGGGCAGCTTGCTGTCGAGCGAAAAGGGGCGCTTGGCGCGGCAGCAAACCATTCCGACGAGCGTGCCGTTCACCAGGCAGATTATGTAGGTATTTTCCGGATGGAAGCGGTCCACCAGCTTGCCGTCAGGGTTGGGCTTGTGCTGGGGGATTTCTTCGACGAATGTGCGATAGTTCAGCCGGAAAATTTGGTCAAATTCGGATTCTTCCGTGGCGATCTTGAAGACGATTCGATCGGACTTTTTCATCGGTGGAACACCTCCGACACCTGAAATTCAGAACGAACTCCATGTAAGGTTGCGGGGCAACGCTGCCGGGATGGTCTTCTCCCCTGCGAAACGGTGCAACGTGGAGCGCAAAGTTCGACAAATTATGGCAAGCCAAAATCCGGACTGCCGAAATCACGCATTCGTGCTAAGAGTGTGTTAGGCGACGGTCGGCTCTGTCAACGACTGTTTGCAGGATCCGTTGTGCCTTGGGTGAAGGGCGGCTGCGCTCAATGCATCCGCCGAGGGCATTGCGGAGCGGTGAAGGGCCCCCAGGCGGGCGGCGGGCTAGACGCTTTGGCCGTAGCGCTGGTGGTATCGGTCATACCATTTGGCGATTTCCTCGGGCGGCAGGCGGACAGGCACGCCCAATTGCATGGCGAGCCAGACTGTGCGGGCGACGTCCTCGACCATTACAGCGGCCTTGAGAGCGGCGCGCGGCGAGTGGCCGAATGCAAACACTCCATGGCGACCGAGAAGCACTGCTGGGGAACGCCCCATCGCGGCCACGATCGCTTCGCCGATGTGGTCGCCCTCGTTGTCCACATAGGGTGTGCAGGGGATATCGCCGCCGAACTCATCGGCGATGGCCGTCAGGCAGCAGGGAATGGAGCGTTCGAGGGCGGCAAACGCTGTGGCATACTTGGAATGGGTATGAATGATGCCGCGGATGTCGGGCCGATGACGATAGACATAGAGATGGTGGGGAAGGTCTACCGAGGGTTTCAGACCGCTGGGCGTCCGCGGCACGCCGTCGAGTGTGACTTCGACAAGGTCTTCGGGCCGGAGGGTATCGTAGTCCACGCCGCTGGGCTTGATCAGGACGCAGCCGCTCTGCGGGTCGAATCCGCTGGCATTGCCGCTATGCATGGCGACCAGACCGCAGCGCGGCAGCATGATGTTGGCGTAATGTACTTCATTTCGGAGCGTTTGGAGATTCATCGCAGGTCTCCGCAGACGGGAATCGGCCTGGGGACGGCCGTTGGCATTTCCCCGACTGTTGCGCAGGCGCCGCGGGCGAGGCAAGAGGTAATGTGGAAAGGGGCAGTGGCAAACGCATTTCCGCTCAGGCATTTTGCTTGCACATCCTCGCAAAGAGCTTTATAGCCTCACGCCATTGTTGCCATGGAGGGAAAAGGGGTGCCTGGACGATTGAAAAAAACGAACGCAAGACTTCTCCGCGCGCTGGCGGGATGGACTTTTTGGGCGGCCGTGGTCTGCGGGGCAGCGGAAAAGCCGGACTTCGAGAGTATCCGCCCCAGGATCGCCAGCACGACCGATACGGTGGTTCTGGCCACCGTCAACGGGACGACCATCACGAATCAGGTTCTCCGCAGCTGGTTGGATTTGGCCAAACCGTTGCGCTATCAGGAACTGAGCACGGAGCAGGTGCTGGGGCTTCCCGCTTCCGATCTGGCGGATGTAATTTCCGAGATGGGGTTTTACGTGATGGCGCGGGTCGAGGCGCTGAAGGAGCGCGACTTTGCTACGACGGGTTTGCCGGAAGTGTTGGACGAGCAATGGCAGCGGGCCTTGAAGGAACGGTATTTCGAGAAGGAGTTGCTGGAAAAATATCCGCCGATGACCGAACAGGAGGCCCGCAAGTGGTATGAAGATAACATCTCGCTGTACACGGAGCCGTTCACGTTCAGCGTCCGGGTGATCTTTCTATCCACTTACCGGCCATTTATTATCCGAAAGAGCGAGATCAAAGGGAACGTAGGCACGCAGATTGCGCGCGACGAGATCGGGGACATCCGGGCGCTCAACCGCATTCTGGATCCGCTGACCAGCACCCCGATTTTCACGCCACCCCATCCGAATGCTGTCGCGGATTTTTTTGCGTGGAATCCGGAAGACCCGCTGCCGCAGTCCCTCGAAATGCTGCGGTTTCTGCCCCCGTTGCCGCCGGTGGACGGCCAGCGGGTGTATATTCCGATGAAGGAGGCCGAGCGCAAGGCTGTTCGCGCACGGATGGAGAAAATTGTCGAACAATTGAAGGCGGGCGCGGATTTTACGACGCTGGCCAAAGAGCATTCCGATGAACCCAAGGACGTGCGCGGGCTGGTCATCGGCCCGCTGCCGTTGCCGGGCCGGCCGCTGCTGGAAAGCGTATTGGACGCGGCGCGGAAAACTCCGGTCGGCCAGATGACCCCGATTCTTGAAACCCCGCACGGCTTTCTGGTGATGGAAATAGTGTCGAAGAGCGACCGTACGGTGCGGCCGTTCGAGGACGTGAGCAAGCAGCTCATCCAAGAGGAAGCGAAGGCACGGCAGGAGCAGGCATGGGAGGAACATCTGCGGCAGCTGTTCAAAGACCCGCTCCTGAAGGTGGACCGCGAGACGCTCATGAAAGACGGGGCGCCGGACTCGGCGGTGATCGCCCGCGTGGGCGACTTTGAATACACGTGGGGCGATTATCGGCGCGAAACCGGCCGCCGATACAGTGCGCCGCCGACTTACGAGGGCCGTCTGCAATTGCTCGAGAACTCGGCCATTCTCCGGCAGCGAATTCTTCTGGCCAAAGCCGTCGAGATGGGGTTGGAAAACGATCCCAGGGTGAAGATGCGGATTGCAGCTGCGGATACTATCTTTCGCGGCCGGGCGTATCTGGAGTGGTATGCGCTGAAGCGCATACCGATCAGCGACGAGGTATTGCGCAAGTTTTACAACGACCAGAAGGACCGATTCCGCGAGCCGGCGCGGTACACGCTGCGCGAGCTCGTTCGCAAGCTCGAGCCGGATGTTTTGAACGATCCCAAGGGGGTCGAGACACTGACGAACTTTCTGCGCAACGACATCGCCAAGCGAATCAAGAGCGAGCGAACCTTTGCACGGGAGGCGGCTGCGAACGCCAACTGGCCGGTGCGCGAGCGCGACCGCGGGGCGGCGCGCGATGTGGCTGAAGATTATCGCGGGCCTGAATTTGCCAAGACCCTCTCCACGCTCGAAACCGGCCGTTGTCTCGGACCTTTCCAGGTAGGCGACGAGGTTTTTCTCCTCTGGATCAGCAACCGTTCTTCGATTCGGTATCGGCCGTTCGATCAGGTGCGCACCGAGGTGGAAAACATGTATCGCCGGGAACACTTTGACCAGTTGATGCTCGCGGCCGAGCAGGAAATACGTTCCCGCCACAAACTGGACTATATGTTCACGTTTGCAAAAAAGGGATCGGACAATCGTGGTAGGCAATCGGAGTTGTCGTCGCAGACGCGGTAAGGGCTGGAGCGGCATCGTGCGCGCGGTGTTCGGCCTTTTTCTTCTGGCCGTCGCTTTGGCCTGTCGGCGCGCGGAAGATCGGGCCGCGTCCGGCGCGAAACCGGCGGCCCCATTGTTCCGCCTCGAAGGCCGCGTGACCAAGCCCGCCGAAAGCGATCATTCCGGTATTCTGATTTTTTGCGCCGGAACATCCTATCTTGCCTACAGCGACGAGGGCGGCTCTTATTCCATCACCGGAGTTCCGCCTGGGCGTTACCACCTTCGCGCCCAGCACAGCGACTACAAACCGGTGGACATTGCGGACGTGACGTTGGTCGAGGGAGTAGATGATCCGGCGAAGGCGGTTCGGCTGCCCGAGCGGCGGTTGGAGCCGCGGGAAAGTCCGGGCCGGCGCGCCGACCGCATTTTATGTTCGATTGCAGGAGTGGTGCGGTTGCGGGATGCGGAAAACCACAGCGGGATTGTGGTGCGGGCCGTGGGGACGGATTTTCGCACCGTCACCGATGCCGCCGGCTTTTATCAGCTTCTTCGGCTCGATCCGGGTCAATATACGCTCGTATTTGAAAAAGAGGGGTACAAGGAAGTCCGGCAGGCTGTGCGGTTGGAGTCGGCCGACCTTGGCTTGCAGGAAAACCCTGTGTATCTGGAGCCGCTGCTCGATGCCGCCAGTGCGCGCACTCTCAGCGGCACTGTGGTCTTTCGCGACCGCGAGAACAAGCCCGTATCCAGCCCGCCGGGCTCGCTGGTGTATATCGAGGGAACGACGCTGCTCGTCGTACCCAATGCGGACGGGAGTTTTCGCTTCGAAGGCCTTTCGCCCGCCCGCTATACGGTAACCGCGCTGGCACCCGGATTTCTCAGCCGCGACCGCGCCGAGGCCGATTTGACACAGGCCGCTGAAGTGAGTGTGACACTCACATTGGAAAGCGTGGAAACCAAAACTTCAGCGACGGGCGTTCTCACCGGGCGTGTTCTAAAGGATGAGCCGCAGGACCCGCTTGCGGGCACGGTGGTCGGTTTGGTGGAAACCGGCGCAATGGCCATGACGGACGCCAGCGGAGGTTATGTTTTTCCCAATGTGCCTGCGGGGGTTTATACGCTGGTGGCGCAGTGCGACGGATACAAACCAGGCGCGCTCGAGCAGGTAATCGTCGGAGAGGGGCAGCAAGCGCAGGCAGTGGATTTGATTTTGGAAAAGCGGCGCGATTTTCCGCGCATTCTGTTCACGGTGCCCGCTAACGGAACGGAGAATGTTGTGATCCGCGAGGTGGTGCCTCTTCAGGTGCGGTTCAGCAAGAAGATGAAACCGGAGAGTTTGCGGGCTGCTTTTGCCGTGGAGCCTAAGGTCGCCTACCGTCTATACACGGGACGCGAGCACGCGCAGAGCGATTACGACCGGCTCTATGTCGAACTGTATGGATTCGGCCCGCCGGAAACTTCTCTGCGCTTCCATACGACCTATTCGGTGATGATCAGCACTGCGGCGACCGATGAGGAGAACCTGCCGCTTGAGCAGCCCTATCGGTTTTCGTTCCGGACCGGCCGCGCGTCGGTTGTGGGCACGCAACCGGGCGATGGCGCGCGCGATGTCTTCCTCGATCAGGCGCTCTTCCGGTTGATCATCTATTTCAACGCGCCGCTGGATCCCAACACTCTGACGCCTGATAAAATCCGCATCCGACCTCTTGTCGGCAACGTGCCCCAACTGGCTCTGGTAACCAATCCCCGCACCGGTTGGAGCGAGGTAACCGTCGCAACCAACTGGGAAAAAGGTGTGCGATATACTGTGACGTTGAACAGCGGGATTCGCACGGTGGACGGTTCTTCGATCAGCAATCTGCCCTATACGTTCAGTTTCACCACTAGCGCAGGCCGGCCGTTGACGGTCATGCCGACGCCTCTGGGCCGGCGGCGATAAATCCTGTAGTCCATGGCAAAAAGCATAAAAGAAGCGGCGAAGATACCCGACAGTCGGCCGGTGCTGCTGAGGCAAAGCCTGACGGCGTTACAGGCGGAACTTCAGCGCCACGGATTTCAGGGCTATCGTGCCAAGCAGATTTTCCATTGGCTGTATAAACAGGCGGTTCCGTCCGTCGCGGCCATGACAAATCTGCCGGCTGCATTGCGCAATTGGCTGGATGCTTTCTACCGTTTTGGCGGCGTGCAGATTGCCGAGCGGCGCGACAGTGCCGACGGTTCGGTCAAACTGATTTTAGCACTGGCTGATGGCGCCCGGATCGAGTCGGTTCTCATGCGCGAAGAGGACCGGCGGACGCTCTGTATCTCATCGCAGGTCGGCTGCCCGCTCGGATGTCTGTTTTGCATGACGGGCCAGGGGGGCTTTGTCCGCAATTGCACGGCGGATGAAATCGTGGGCCAGTATCTGGCGGCACGGCAGCTGCTGGGGCCCGGCGCGCCGCCCATTACGCACATTGTGTTTATGGGCATGGGCGAGCCGCTTCTGAATTGCGAGGCGGTGTTCGAGGCGATCCGGCGGCTGACCGACCCACAGGCGGCGGGGCTGTCGCCGCGGCGTATCACGGTCTCAACGGCTGGTGTGGCGGCCGGCATTCGCAAGCTGGGCGAGGCCAAATTGAACGTCAAGCTGGCGGTCTCGCTGAATGCATCCACAGAAGATCAGCGGGGGCGGTTGATGCCTTATGCGCGGCGCGACCGTCTCGAATCGGTGCTCGAAGCCTGCCGCCAATTTCCCATGCCGCGCCAGCATCGCATCACGTTCGAGTATGTGCTGTTCGACGGGGTCAACGACTCGCCGGCGGACGCCCGGCGCGTCGGGCAGATGTTGCGCGGCATCCGGTGCAAGATCAACCTGATCCCCTTCAATCCGGTGGAGGGCGTGTTGCCGTTCCGGCGCCCGCCGCAGGAGCGGATCGAGGCGTTCCAGCAGATTCTGATCGGGATGAACTACACGGCGAGCATCCGATATAGCAAGGGCGCGGATGTCGGCGCGGCATGCGGGCAGCTGGCGGCCCATGCGGGCGCCCAACTGCTTTACGACACGCGGGCAAAAGGATAGAGCGGATTTGTCCGACCGCTCGGACTTGTCCGACTTGTCGGACTCGTGCAACTTGTCGGATAATCCAACGGGACTGTCCCATGGCACACATTTCCGCTTCTGATTTTCCCAATCTGGCTAAAGCGAACGTGGACGTGGACGAGGCGGCGTCCGTCTTGCGCTCGCCGGTCCTCGACGGGTTCCTCTGGTTGACTCATGGCGTGACGACGCGGCGGTTCGCCCCGCCCGAAACCGATACGTTCGCTCTGATGGAGCAGGTGCGCGCACGGCTGGTGCCGGGGGGGCAGAGCATTATAGGCTGCGAGCAGGTGCACGGCTGCCGGCTGGCAGTGGTCGCGGCCGGAGGGCGCCCCGAAGGGGACATAGTTGTTCGCGAGCAAGGCACTGTTGTGGAGCTGGCCGGCGTGGACGGCCTGCTTACCGATGTTCCGAACACACCGATTGCCATTCGCACGGCCGACTGTGTGCCGCTGGGGATTGTGGACGTCCGGCGGAGGCGCATTGCGCTGGTGCACGCCGGCTGGCGCGGCTCATTCGAGCGAATTGCCGAGAAGGCTGTAGCGGAGATGGCGCGCCGCGGCAGCGATCCGGCGGACCTGGTGGCATGGATGGGACCGGCGATCCTGCGCGAGGCCTACGAAGTGGATGCAGAGTTGGCTGGGCGGTTCCGCCGCGAGTTTCCCGCATGGGAGGGCGTGGTCGAAGGCTGTCATTTGGATTTGGTGCTTCTGAATGCGTACCAGCTGCACGAAGCCGGCATTCCAGCGGCGCAAATTCACGCCGCCAACTATTGCACGTTTCGCAACCGCGAGGTGTGCAACTCGTATCGTGCGGAGCGGGAGCGCGCCGGACGCATGGTAACGTATGCGATGATTCTTGGTCCTGCCGCCGAACAATAAATCCTGACTCCGTCTATTCTGGACTCCCGGTTCATCGCGTCCGCAAAGTCCACTTGAATTCTCCCAATCCCTCGCTCAGGCTCTTTCCCGGAGAACTTCTCCTACAATTTCCTTCGAGGCGAATCACTATGGACGAACAGGAATTCAAACGCAAAATCCGGGAGCGCTGTTTGTTATTCGGTCAGTTCAAACTGCGTTCCGGCAAGATCAGCGACCGCTATTTTGACAAATACCGCTTCGAGTCAGACCCTGCGCTTCTGCGCGAAGTGGCCACACGCATGGCCCGACTGCTGCCTGAAGGAACCCAGCGGCTGGCCGGTCTGGAAATGGGCGGCATCCCGCTGGCGACCGCGTTGTCGCTCCAGACGGGGATTCCCGTAATGTTCGTTCGCAAGAAACCCAAGGACTACGGCACGTGCAATTTGGCGGAGGGCGGTTTTGAGAAGGGAGAGAAAATCGCCGTCATCGAGGATGTCATCACGACGGCCGGCCAGGTGGTCGAATCTTCCAACGCCTTGCGCGATCTTGGCCTCGAAGTTCTCAAGGTGGTTTGTGTTGTGGACCGTCAGCAAGGCGGTGCGGAGAATCTCGCCAAAGCCGGCTATGCGTTGGCCAGTGTGTTCACTCTGGCTGAAATCGAGAGCGCGTAGAAGTATTTGCAGATTTTGGAGGCTATCTCAGATTGAAATACAAAAGCTTCCTCGCGGCAGGAAAGAGCGGCCGCGTGATGCTTCGTTTGAGTTCCATTCCGGAAGGAATGAATAACCACTGCAATCTACAGAATCTGCGGACAGCCTCTCCCCTATTTTCCAGAGCGTTCGAGGCGGGCATTGGCCCAGTTGCAAACATCCCAGCGTGGCTCGCCCCGGCGTTCGACACGCAAAACGAGCTTGCGCGCGCCGGCCGGAACGGGCACGTCCACTTCCTTGACGCCGTCGGCCCACTTCATCGTGCCGCTGTCGAAAAGGATCTTGTCATCCAGTTCGACCACAAAGCGCGCCGCCGCGCCGTCGCGCCGATTCTGCGCAATCGAGTCGTCCAGGCCCACCGTGGCGCGGAAACGGTAGTCGCTGTTTTCGCCAACCATTTCGCTGATGTAAAATCGCAGCGCGGCCGGCGAGACCATTCCGATGCCCTTGTCGTACTTTTTGCCCTGCATTGTTATCGGCCGACCGCCGCTGGTGCGGTTACGCCGCGGGGCCGACTGCCCTTCGAACCGCGCCCAGGAGGCATCGGACAATATCGGCGTTTTGACCTGGTTGGCTTGCACGGTTGCATTGACCGGTGCACTGGGCGGACCCGCCACACCACCGACACCGGCTGCAACAATGCGATAGAAATAGAGGCCGGCGACTTCCCAGCAGCATTCCTCGAAGGAGCGTTTTTCAACCGTGGCGCGCAAGTGGGCCGCATCGAGCGGGAAATCGGCGCTTTCGCCGCGATAGACCCAATAGCGCGGCGCATAGGCATTGAAGGGGGTTTTCCAACGGAGCGCCACGCCGGCGGCCTGATGGTCGTCCAGTCGTTTGGGCTGAATGTCGAGGTCGAGAATCTGCGGACCGGGTGCCTTGGGGTCGGGCGGATCGAATACTTCGCCGCGAATGCGGAACTTGCGAAACGCTACCGGGCCGTGGTCGCCCTGCAGCAGGATCGGCATGGGGGCTTCTTCATCAAAGCGGCGGGCCGCGCCCGTCGGGGTTTTGAGTTCGGCATTGTCAATGATGGTCACGCCGTTATGGACAACCGTGACGCGGACGTTTTCGGTTTTTTCGCCGGCGGCATTGAATCGGGCGGCGCGAAACGTCACGTCGAACGTCTGCCACTCGTCGTCGGCGATCTGCGGAAAATTTCGCGCGGGCGGTTTGCAGGCATTGGCTGTCGGTGTGATCTCGCCATAAAGCGAGCCGCACATATGCGAGTAGACGGGTCGCTGATAGTCGTCAAAAATCTGAATTTCATAACGCTGCAAAAGGTAGATGCCCGCGTTGCTGCCTTTCGGCACCTGGTATTCGCACTGAAGCTGGAAATCGCGGAATAGCTTTTCGGTGATCAGATTCGTGCTGGGCGTTTGATTGATCACTATGCCGTTTTGCACGCGCCAGCCGTTTTTCCCACTGGGGTCGGCCAGTTTCCAGCCGGCCAGGTCGCGGCCATTGAAAAGGTCTATCCATCCGTTGGAACTATCGGCCGCGCCGAGGGATGCGGCCGAAATCCCCAGAACTAAGAGGAACCCTGCCGCTGCACTACGCCATTGCATGAGCGAGACT
>JADFCW010000079.1 GCA_017161705.1 Candidatus Sumerlaeota bacterium
TTGGGTGTAGTGAGCATGGATCATTTAGGCTGGACAGTCGCCGGAGCGGCCGCACCGGCTGACGAACCGTTCAGCCATTGAGTAAATATCGGATTGCCGTGCAGAGGGGCAAGATATTTGTCGCTCCGCGCCCGCGCACGAATCAGTTCGCCTCCATAGGAAGTCGCCCTGTCCAAACTCCGCAATGCTGTCTCGGCATCGGTGCGGCCGGCGGCCGCGCATGCCAACTGATACCACGTTTCGGCGTCCGACGGTTCAAGGGCCAGCACGCGTTTATAGGCATCCTCGGCCTCTTTGTGTTTGCCCTGCAGGAAAAAGCAATAGCCCAATTGGCGGAGGACATGCACATGGCGGGGATCGAAGGTCAGCGCCTCGTCAAGAAGAGCAATCGCAGCATTGATTTGCCCGCGGTCCATTTCGAGCAGGGCTAGATGGTAGCGGGCGGGGACCCGTCCCTTGTCCGTTTGGGCGGCTTTTTGGAAGTATGCGCGCGCCACATCGGCTTTGCCCTGGCGGCGGGCGATAATGCCCAAATTGATCAGCGCATCGGCGTCGTTGGGGTTGATCTCAAGCGTTTTGGCAAACGCTTTCTCCGCTTCCGCAAGATCATTGCGCTCGGTGTGAATCCGTCCGATGTCATACCAGATGGCGGCATGCTGGTCGGGATAGCGGAGTGCTTCCTGATAGGCCTGGAGCGCGGCATCGAAGCGGCCGAGGCGGCGCTCGGACAGCCCTAGTCCCAACCACGCCTGCTGGTAGTCCTGCGGCGACCCTTGCTCGGAATGAGCAAGGGCGCGGCGATAGGACTCGGCGGCCTGTTCGAACTTGCCTTCGGCGAGATAGTCGTCGGCAACTCGCTTGTGGAAACCGAACGTATCCAGTCCGCCTTTCCATTGTCCGGCCAGCGACCGTTCTTCGGGCCGAAGCGATTCCTCGGCAAGTCGGACGTCTTCTTCGAGACGCGCCAGCCGCTCGTTGTAGTCGATCTGGCCGCCGAAAATTGACCGCTTATAAAGCCCCAGAAGGAGTTTGGCCGACAGCAGTTGTTCGACGGGGGTGAAACCCACCGCATCGGCATATTGTTCCGGCGGCCGGAGCCGAGCGAAATCCCACGCGGGGCCGAATCGAGCGGCCAGAGGGCTGGCGGCGAGGGTCCGACAGAGGGCTTGCGCGATCAGGTGATGGCCGGGAAGCGTCGGATGCAGATGATCGCAGGTGAGCTCATAGCCAACGAGGCCGCCTTCGCACTGGCGGTTGAAAATGGATTCGAGGTCGGCCAGCAAGACGGGAGGCGATTCGCCGGCGCGGGCGGCGGCGGCGTTGCGGATGATTTCATTGAAAACGGGACAGGCGCGAAAGTGAAGCGTGTCGTATTCGAGGGCGTCGTAGAATGCGATTCGCGCCACATCCCATTTTTGCTGGAGCGCCAGACAACGGGCCAGCCGAAAGTGGGCTTCGGCGTATTCGGGATCGAGATCAATGGCGGCGCGAAACATCGTTTCGGCGTCGCTGAGCCGCCCTTCCTTTTCCAGCCGAATTCCTTCGTCGTAGAGGCGTTGCCAGCGCGCGAGATCCCCGGCGGAAAGATCCTCGCGGTGAAGCGACCGCAGCGGCGTCAGGTCCTTAATGTTCGAGACAACGGTGGTCAGCAGAATAGGGACGCCGGCCCTCTGGGCTTTGGCAATAATGGCGTCGAGGTTCTTGCGAAATGTTCGCTCGGCGATGACATGCTTGCGGCTGTGGCGGCGGATTTCGGGATCGCGCGCCATCACACGGATCAGCGCGGTTTCGGGCGGCGCTTCGGAGCCTGGACGAAGGCGATCGCCGATCTTTTGCAGGGCTTGAAACAACGCGGTTTTCTGCAGTACGATAAACCATCGAACGAGCGTGCGGTTGGCCGCAAGCGACATGAGGGAGCCGACGCCGTGGCAGCCGTAAAACTCATTGTGCGCGGAATAAAGAATGATCAGGTCCGGCTGCACGCGCACCACTTCCGGCATGAAATCCAAAAACGCATGGCTGTTCAAAGCCGTTAGACCGCAATTGATCACTTCGAACTTTTTCCCCGGATGCAAATCGCGGAGCATTTCGCGGAGAAAGCCCGAAAAGGCCGCGCTTTGCGGATAGGGGAAACCGGCGGCCGTGGACTCGCCCAACGTGATGATTCGGATCGTATCGGCAGGTTTCTGAACAGGGAATTCGACCGGCAGAGCTCTGGGGGCTGCGATGGGTCGTCCGCCAACGCGCCGGAAAAAGAAGCGCTCCGACACGCGCCAGTTCACTCGATACATCGGCGTGCCGTCGGGGGCGGTCGTGCGAATGAACAGGCGCGCGGCGGTGTTCAGACCGAGAAGCCGGAGAACGGCTTCGAGCGCTACAACAAGAAGAAGGCCAAAAAGCGGTAAAGCGAGT
>JADFCW010000080.1 GCA_017161705.1 Candidatus Sumerlaeota bacterium
CCCAAGCGGAATTCTTCGGCGTGGATGTCTTGCCGGCTTCTCATTCGGACTGGATGTCAAATTATCCTCTTTTCTTTTCCTGGACATGCTACGAAATAATACATCGGCCGATTTCGCCGATTCCACCGTTTTCTTTTGCCGTTTGCGTCATTTGCAAAATCTTTGGCTGGGATGCCGCTGGTCAGCTGCCGACCATCTTGACCTCGTTCACGGCTTTGAAGATGTTCTCATGCTGGACAATGATCTCCATGTCGCTGGCGCGGCCCAGCATTTCGAGGTCGAGCTGAAGACGCTCGAGCGGAAGTGAAGGGGGCAGAGTCACCTGGGCGAGAATGATAAACTGGCCGCTGTCCAGATAGGCGTAAAGGTCTTCGAAGTTGACGTCGTGGCCGGCGAGGAACGCTGCAATGCGGTGAATGGTGCCGGGACGGTCTGGCCCCCGGGCGGTCAGGACATAGGTTTCGGCGCGGGGCTTGCCCGCCGGCACGCCGGCCTGGCGCGGTGTGACAAGCACTTGCAACTCGCCGGGGCGATGTCCGCCTTGGGCAATTCGTTCCATGACGTCATCGGCCTTGACTTCGGCGGGAAAGATCGCTTCGACCAGAACGGTGAAATAGCCGCGCATGACCGTCTGCGACAGACCGATGATGTTGCCCTGCAAGGCTAGAATCTGCTCCGTGATGTCGTGGATGATTCCGACTCGATCTACCGACATAACGGAAATGATGTAGCATTGGGTGGTCGGCATGGTCTTCATTCAGCCCCTTATCTTTCTTGCTTTTTCTTTCGCGCAGAAATCCGAAACCGAGATGCTCGCTCCGTGAAGCCGCCTTCCTGCTCGAAGGCTGCCACATGGCTCCTCTCGCCGAGTTTGTGCCATCAATCCGGCAGGAGTCTATCCACGGCAATGGGTTTGGAACCAAGGAGGGTTTCAATCCCGATAATCCGGTCTCCCTCGTTCCCATATAGGACAATACTTTCTGTGATATTTCTGAATTTCATCAATAATGGCCGTTTCGCTGATTCTGCGTTTTTCTGCCCGCTCTAACCTATATAGATCAATCTGAGTTTGCATTTGCTCTCATTCTTTTTTGTCGCTGAGTTGCTAGTGTTTTTTCAAGTCGTAATTTGATTCTACAGACTGGAGATCAAACTTCAGATTGATGCATGTCCTTTTTACGGCATTGGGCCAATGTTTTTGTTCTGGGCACGAGATAAAAGCCTCACTAAAGCCGGCATGAGACAGCAAACTAAAGTTTGAACTACGAACGGCACGCTAAAGCGTGAACTACAAACGGCAAACTAAAGTTTGAACTACGAACGGCACGCTAAAGCGTGAACTACGAACGGCAAACTAAAGTTTGAACTACGAACGGCAAACTAAAGTGTGAATGACCGGCGGTTCCCATCAAATAACAATTGAAAAAACACTAATTCGTCAAGCTTTGCAAGGGCGCGGGAATTCGGCCGCCGTGGCGGATGAACGTCCCGCTCGTGCCGCTGTTGCGCACGGCCATCACGGGCGCCGAGCCGAACAGTCCGCCCCACGACACAGTATCGCCGACCTTCTTTCCCGGTGCGGGAATCACGCGCACCGCCGTGGTCTTCCTGTTGATTACGCCGATGGCCATCTCGTCGGCGACCAGCGCGGCGATGGTGGCTGCGTCGGTGTCGCCCGGAATGACAATCATGTCCAATCCCACCGAGCAGACCGACGTCATCGCTTCGAGCTTTTCGAGCGTCAGGTCGCCCGCGGCTGCCGAGGCCGCCAGCACGGCGTCCTCGCTTACCGGAATGAACGCCCCCGACAATCCGCCCACCGATGACGAGGCGAACAAGCCGCCTTTTTTCACGGCATCGTTCAGCAGCGCGATGGCCGTGGTCGAGCCCGGCGCCCCGATTTTTTCCAGTCCCAGCACCTGCAGGATCTCCCCCACCGAATCGCCTACCTGCGGCGTCGGGGCGAGCGACAAATCTACAATCCCAAACGAAACGCCCAGTGCAGTCGAGACCTCGCGCCCGATCAGTTCGCCCACGCGGGTGACGCGGAATGCGGTCTCTTTGATGCGTTCGGCGATTTGTTGAAACGTAGCGTTGGGCCGCTCCGCGAGGAGGCGCTCGAGCGCACGCTTGATGACGCCCGGCCCGCTGACGCCGATATTGATCACGCACTCGGGCTCGCCCGGGCCGCACAACGCGCCGGCCATAAAGGGATTGTCTTCGGGGATGTTGGCAAAAACGACCAGTTTAGCGCAGCCAAAGCCGTTCTGCGAGGCGGTCGCTTCGGCGGTCTGCCGAATGATTTCGCCCATCAGCAGGAGCGCATCCACATTGATTCCCGCCGTCGAGGATGCGACATTGACCGATGCGCACAGGCGCTGCGTTTGCGACAGCACTGCCGGCAGCGATCGGATGAGTGTCTCTTCGCCGGGCGTCATGCCCTTCTGGACAAAGGCCGAAAAGCCGCCGAGCAGGTCCACGCCGACCTCGCGGCAGGCCTCATCGAGCGTACGGCCCAGCATCAGCGCGGTTTCGCGGCCGTGGCCGGCGAGCAGAAATCCGGCGGGCGTGATGGCAATGCGGCGATTGACCACCGGAATGCCGTATTTGCGCGACACGCGTTCGCACTCGCGCACCAGACGCGAGGCTTTCGAGACAATCTTCTCCCGCACGCGCCGGCAAAGATATTCGGTCTCCGGGCAGATGCAGTCGAACAGGTTGATGCCCATGGTCACGCACCGTACGTCCAGATGTTCTTTCTGGATCATTTCGAGCGTGTCGAGAATGGACTGGCACTGGAGCATTGACGGGCCTCTCCTGGCGGTATCCAACCAACTTACGCAGAAAGCTAGACGCCTTGCCTGCGGCGGTCAAGTTGCAAACAATAGGCAGCGAATACGGACGGGGGAAGGACGTATCGGAGACCGCCGGTCTGAGGGGGCTTTTGGCGCGAACGCTGCTGGAAAAGGCTGCCTCGGCGCCCGCCGCCTATCGCACTTCATACACACGATAGCGGCCGCGTTCATAAGTCAGGGACGCAGCGATCTGCCGGTCGTCCGTCACCACATAGCGGGCGCCATAGCGGCGGGCGAGGGCTGGAAGCGCGTCGGGGGCGCCGTTTTCGTAAGCCTCTAAAATTGCACGGTATTTTTCATATGCAATCACACCCACTTCCGGCTCGTAGAGAACAAACGAAATCTCCTTGGCCGATGCTGCAATGGAACGCTGCGCAAGGAGGGCAAACAGGTTCCACGCCGGGGGGACAACTATGACGTCGGCCACAGCGGTGTGTTGCCGAACCCACTCGCACATCGCCGTGAAGTCCGGATCGAATTCCAGCGACTGCCGCCGGGGCACCTCGCCGCGGTATTTTACATATCGCACCGCATATTCGAGCCAGGAGGCCGGAACGAGCAGGGCCGCTGCCAGCGCCATAGCGGCCAGACGCGGCAGGATGCTCTTTCTGCCTGCCCACAGGTCTTCGATCAGCCAGCCGCAAAAGATAAACAACGGCAGATATACCAGATGAAACGAGCGCAGGAATAGGTAGGATTTTTGAAAGCCAACCGTTTTCCGGAGCACTGTCTCGATCGCCGCACCGCCCACCGAGTAGATTAGCACCGCCGCCAGAAAAGCTGCGGCCATTCTGCCGCCGTCGCCCAATCGCCGCCGCCGCAGGAGCAGTCCCGCCGCTCCTGCCGCACCGGGCAGCAAAATGTGAAATCCTACCCAGCGCACCGTGGCCAACGGCGGCGGAAACGCACTATGCGGTATCTGCCGCCGCACGGCTTCGATCCGTTCGGGTGTGGCCGAAAATCCTTCGGCCTTTCGCTGCGCCGCCGCCCGCCGAATGGCGTGATTGACCTGCAGAAAATATGGCGCTGCCGCAATGCTAAACACTGGAACTGCTGCTGCCAAAATCATCGCGTGACGGAGCCGCCTCGCTGGCTGCGCCAGCAGCGTCAATCCGAGGATCACGGCCAGATACAGCGCCGACAGCGGATGATAGTTGGCCGCAATCCACAAGGTTCCAAATAGGGCGACCAATAGCCAGCGTCCCTGCCAGCGGCCGCACGCCAGAAGCAGCCACGGAATCATCGCCAGCGTGATGCTGCGCGGCAGAAAGGCGCCAAAGTCCGAGATTTGCCATTCCTGGCCCTCGAACGCCGCCCGAAACCACAATGCAGCAATCGTCACAGCCAGCGCGATCCCCGGGCGCGCGACCGTTTCGAGCACCAACCGATACATGCCAAAGGCAAAGGCGATCAACGTCGTCGCGCCCATCAGAAAAAAGGCCTGCCGCACATCGCCGGCAAGCAGCGACAGCAGTCGCATTACGCCCAGATACGTGTTCGGGTAGATATCTATAGGCCGCAAACCGGTTTCCGTCGGAAACAGCTCCGGCTGACTGTATTTGAGCAGCAAGGTTGCAATCCCGATTTGGTCGGAACTCAGAGGGATCGCGTCGAGGCGCGGCCACAGGAAACCGAGAATGGCTCCAAGCACGGCCGCCAGAATTAGAACGGGCACCGCGGCAATTTCACGCGGAGAATTCGGGGAAGGAGAGATTTCCTCGGCTCTTGTGTGCATGAGAAAAATCACTTCTCCCATGGAGTGAATTGGATCCGTCGGCTCGAGCGGATCACTTATCCTGGCTTCGGCGGCTCGGCAAGCTGTTCTTTCGCGCCGCCGCAAAATGTTCGGTGGGCACCAGCCCGCGCGTGCGCAGAAACTCGCTCATCAGCTCAGCCGCCAGGCGATGGCCTTCTGGATTCCAATGCCCGCGCGAAACGTCCTCGAAGCCGTGCAGCTTCACACCCGTCTTCCGGTGATACTCCAAAAAAGGCTGCACCAGAATCAATGCCGGAATGCCATGCTCTTCCGCAAACTGCCCGAGCCGTCGGTCGGCATAGTCGAGGTCCCATTCGGGATGTTCCTGCAAGGCCTGCTCGCGGGCTGCAGCGTCCACTTGGCCGCCGGTGGTAACAGTCATAAGGACAAAGGAAGATCCATCGTCGCGCACGGCGCGGGCCAGTTCCAGAAGCAACCGCTCGGTGACCGCCCACGCTTCGCGAAGCGGGGCGGTTTCCGGCGGACCATACATGCCGAGGGCCAGGCCCGCCTCGACGCCGGCGCTGGTGGGCGCGGCATTTGCGGCCGGCGATGGGGCGAGGCGTCCGGCAGTGCGCCGCCGCCATCGGTCGAAAGCCTGAGCCAGGGCCGAGTGGTCTGTCACAAAATAATAAAGGGGTCCCCAGCGGCTCAGAACGCGGTGCCGGCGCGATTCGAGGAAGCTGTTGTCCAATTTCAAACCGCCGCCTTCCAGCACGAAATAAGGCCGTGGATAGCCGCCGCTCAACGCGCGCGAGTTGTCGGCAATGTCATTGCCCGGACACATCACCAGCAGTACCAGGTCCGGGCGAAACGGCCGCACGTAATGAATATAGGTCAGATACTCCTGCGCGGTGCCGAAGCCGGACACGCCGAAGTTCAACACTTCGACCTTTCGCAGCCGGCTTTCCAGCTGCCGGCAGAAGGTTGCTTCTTCTTCAACCTGGAGCGCCTCGACGTAGGAATCCCCCAGCACGGCGATGCGAAAGACGCCGGCAGGCTTTGCGAGTGAAACCTCCGGCCCGCGCAGGCCGTGTGAGTTGGTCCTGTAGCGAGAAAAACCCTCTTCGACATAGTAGCCGCGGAGGTTGGGGCGCAGCCGATGCCCGACGATGTTGTCCAGCCGAAGAAACTGCGGCTGAGGGAAACGATAAACGATGCGGCAAACCGCTTCGCTGGCCAAAAGCGCCAGCAGCGCGCTCGCGGCCAAACCGATTGTCGCAAAAAGCCGGCGCTTCCAGCGCGGCAAGGCAGACAGCGCGGGGTTTTCGGGGGCGGGATTTTCCTGGGTGGCGTTCACTGGCGAACGATAATCTGACTGTGCAGCCGACTTCCCGGCAATGGAGATGCGGGCACGAAATCGAAAAACCCTCTTGAGCAGGATGCCCAAGAGGCTTCTATATAGCTTTGCTGGATTGTTCCGTTCAACGAGAAAACCCGCCCGCGCGAAGCGGGCGGGGCCGGGCTGCCGCCGGGTCTCCCCTACTTTCGTTCCAGGCCATACTTCTGGATTTTTCGGTATAGCGTGGCTTGACTGAGTTGCAGTTTTTTGGCCGCGGCGCCGACATTGCCGTCGCACGTTCGCAACGCGCGCTCGATCTCTATTTTCTCCGTCAGCCAGAAGGGCAGCACCCCGCTGTCGTCGGCGGGAATTGGCGAGGAGGTTATTCCGTTGCGCCCCGCGCGCTCCACATTCTCGGGCAGCATGTTTAACGTAATCAGCTCTCCCTGATTGAGTACGACTGCGTGCTCAATCGCGTTGATTAGTTCGCGCACGTTGCCTTTCCAGGGGCAGGATATCATCGCGTCAAGGGCATCCTCAGCGAAGTCGCGGAAGTTTTTTCCATGAATGCGCGAAAACCGCCGCAAATAGTAACGCGCAATGGCGTAGATGTCGCTGGCCCGATTCCGCAAGGCCGGCACATGCAGATGGACGACATTGAGCCGGTAGTAAAGGTCCTCGCGGAGTTTGCCCTCCTGGATGGCCTTCTGAGGATTGCGGTTGGTGGCGGAGATGATGCGCACGTCCGAGGCGATTTTTTGCTCGCCGCCGATGCGTTGAAACTTGCCGTCCTGCAGCACGCGCAGCAATTTTGCCTGCAACTGGATATCCATCTCGCAGATTTCGTCGAGAAAGAGCGTGCCGCCATGAGCGCGCTCGAAGCAGCCAACGTACTGCCGGTGCGCGCCGGTAAATGCGCCTTTCTCGTGGCCGAACATTTCGCTTTCGAGCAGCTCGCGCGGAATGGCCGCGCAGTTGACGTCCACAAACGGCCCGCGCGCCCGCTTGCTCTTGTCGTGCAAAGCCCACGCCACCAGTTCCTTGCCTGTTCCGCTTTCTCCCGTAATCAGCACTGGCACATTGCTCGGCGCGACGTTTTCGATCTGCGCATAGAGCACCTGCATGCTCGGATGCGTGCCGATCATTCCGCCCAGACTGTCCAATGCCCCCAGGCCCCGGCGCAGCGCTTCCAACTCCTCGACCTGATTTCGATGCTCGAGGGCTTGATGCACCGTGATCTCGAGCAATTCGGGGTCCACGGGCTTGACCAGATAATCGCGCGCTCCGGACTTCATGGCCTTGACCGCCACGTCCACTTTGTTCTCGCTGGTCAGGATGATCACGGGCAGCATCGGATGAGTGCGCTGCAAGTCCGGCAGGAGGTCCACTCCGGTTCTTCCGTCGGGCAGGTCCGGCAAAAGAACGTCGAGGATTAGCACGTCCGCCGCAGGCTGGGCGTCCAGAAACCGCCACATGTCGGCCGCCGACGTGCCTGTGGCGACTGAAAACCCCATCTTCTTGAGCAGCCCTTCGAGATTTGCAAGGACTGTGGGATCGTCATCTATGACGAGAACCGTATGTGTCATAGCGCGTTCCATTTGCGGGAAACCCGGCAATGCGGCAGATCATTCGTTCGACTCATTGCCGGAAAACAGATCGCATTGCTGAACGCGAACGGGCGGCGTGGCCAATGCCGGAAACCTCCCCCCTGCGGTGTGAATATCGAGGGGGTCGTTGACTCGAACTTGCTTCGGCGACCGGACGATTTCGCCGGTTTTCCGCCGCATGACCAGACTGTAGCCGCGTTCCAGTGTCG
>JADFCW010000081.1 GCA_017161705.1 Candidatus Sumerlaeota bacterium
CGAACTGGCCAGCGTGCCCCAGCTTTCATTCGGCGCCGAAACACCAAGACCGATGTAGCTCAAAAACGACTCGGTGAAAATGGCCTGCGGAATGGTCAACGTCAACGTCACAATGATCGGGCCGAGAGTGTTCGGGAGAATGTGGCGCACAATCAGCCGCACCCGCCCCGCCCCCAGCGTTCGCGCCGCCTCGACATAGTCGCTGGCGCGCAGCCGCAGCACCTGTCCTCGCACAATCCTTGCCATGTTCAGCCAATACACCATCCCCAGCGCGATAAACACATTTTGCAGCCCCGACCCTAAAATAACCATCAGATTGATCACGATCAAAAGCAGCGGAATCCCGTATAGAATATCCACAATCCGCATCATCACCTGATCGGTGCGTCCGCCGAACCAGCCTGAAATCGCGCCGTAGCCGACGCCAATAATCAGACTGATCAGACTGGCGAACAAGCCCACGGCCAGCGAGACCCGCGCGCCCATCGCGCACAACACAAACAAGTCGCGCCCCAGATCGTCGGTGCCAAACCAGAACTGCGCACTCGGCCCTTCCCGCAAATGATCGTAGTTCTGCTCGTCATAGGCATGCGGGGAAAGATGCGGGCCGACGACCGCATACACGAGCAGCAGGGCAAGGATCACACATCCGGCCATGGCCGCCGGATTGCCCCGAAAGCGGCGCCATGCCGCGCGTTCGGGCGACAGACCTTTGCCCTCAGCGGAGGCCCGTAGCGCAGGCGACGATGTCATCGCTCCAAGCCTCCCTCGAACGAAATACGCGGGTCGAGAAACACATAGAGAACGTCCACAAGGAAATTGAACGCTATTAGCAGAATACTGTAGAAAATCGTCACTCCCATGATCAGGGAATAATCGCGGTTGGTAATGCTGGTGATGAAAAAGCCGCCAAGGCCGGGAATGTTGAAAATCTTCTCTACCACCAGACTGCCCGTCAGCACGGCCGCCGCCAGCGGTCCCAAATACGTCAATACCGGCAGAATGGCGTTGCGCAGGACGTGGCCAACCATCACGCGCAGCGGGCTGAGGCCCTTGGCATAGGCCGTCCGCACCCAGTCGTCGTGCAGAACATCTATGAACGACGAGCGGGTCAGCCGCGTGATAAATGCCAGCGAGTAGCCGGCCAGCGCCAGCGACGGCAGCACGGCATCGGACCAATGGCTGAACCCGGCAGCATGAAAAATTCCCCAGCGCAGTGCACCCAAATACTGCAGAAGAGTTGCCAGCACAAAACTGGGCACCGAAACACCGACAATAGTCGCCAGCAGGGTCAGCCGGTCTTGCAGGCGGTTTTGCCGCAGCGAACAGAAAATGCCGGCGGGCACGCCGATACCGATCGAGAGCAAAATCGAGAGCAACCCGATCAACGCCGAACGCGGGAACTTCTCCGCAATCAGCGAGTTGACGCTTTGCCCCTGATAGTACAGCGACGGCCCTAAGTCGCCTCGCAACAGAGGGGCGAGATAATCGAGGTATTGTTTCCACAGCGGTTGATCGAGGCCATACCGCGCGCGGATGTTCTTCTCGATCTCTTCGGAGAACCGCCGCTCGCGGTCAAACGGCCCCCCCGGACACAGCCGCATCAGCACAAACGTCGCGGTGATGATGACCCATACGACCAGCAGGGATGTCAGAAGACGCTTGAAAACAAACGGCAGCATAGGGGAACCGGTTCGCGAGTAGAATCTCCGCGGTCACGGACGGGATGGACACCACTGGGCAATGGCGCAGCGGTCGTGCGCGGGGTTGCGGGCAAAACACACCTGGCGGCCGTGAAATCCGATGCGGTGTGAGAAAGCCGTCCACTCCCCGGGCGGCAGCAATGCCTGCAAATCCTTTTCCACCTTGTCGGCATCTGTTTCTTTGGACAACCGAAGGCGCGCGGCCAGACGCAGAACGTGCGTGTCCACGATAATGGCCGGTTGGCCAAAGACGTTGCCCAGCACCACGTTGGCGGTCTTGCGGCCGACGCCGGGCAGCGCCGTCAGCTCCTCGATGGATTCGGGCACGCGCCCGCCGTGCCGCTCAACCAATGCCCGACAAGCGGCAATGACGCTTTTCGCTTTCTGCCGGAAAAAACCCGTGGGCTTGATCTCCTGCTCCAGCTGCGCAGGGTCGGCGTTGGCAAAATCCGCAGCCGAACGATAGCGCCGAAACAGGCTTGCGGTCACCTCGTTGACCTTCTTGTCTGTGCACTGAGCGGCCAGAATGGTGGCCACCAGCAGCTCGAGCGCGTTCGAGTAGTCAAGCAAACAGCGCGCGTCGGGATAGAGTGTGGCCAGCGTGCGGTTGATTCTGGCTGCGCGCGCTTTGTCCGTCAGTCCTGCAAACATAGTCCTGCCGCCTTTGTTTTACACCAGCGATTCACAAACAATGCACCCTCGCCTTCTCGGCCAATGATCTACAAAGAATGCCCTGCGAGCTGCAAGACAAATAGCCGCCCGCTCTGCGGCCTGTCCGCTGCTATGCGCAAAGCCGCCGGTGATCGGCCATGATGCAGCGACCGGAAATGACCGTAAGCCCCAAGGCGCGGGCGCGTTCTTCTTCGGCCGGATTTTCGGCGCCCGGCTGAAACCACACCACCCGTGCCCCGATACTTGCTGCCGCCTCCGCGACGTCGCCCGCCCGCTCGGCCGCCACGCACACATCCACGATGTCCACGTGCGCTTCGCGGGGGATAGCCGCCAGGTGCGGATAGGCCCGCAGTCCTGCAATCTGTTCGGCGATCGGGTGAACCGGAATGACCGTAAAGCCAGCCCGCGCCAGATACATTCCAATGGCCCGGCTGGGTCGCTCCAGACGCGGCGACATCCCGACAATGGCCACTACGGTTGGTTGGCACACTATCGCCCGAATCTGTTCGTCCGGGTCGCCAAAGACCTCTTTCTGTGCAATCATCTTGTTGCGGCTTTTCCTGCGTAGTCTCGAGGTATTGCGTATTACGCAATTCTCTTGGTCAATTCTTTGGCGCTGATAATCAAGCCCAAAGTGTCCTCATGGAATCCTCTTTCTTCCAAAATCGCTGCGAAATTTACTCTTTTGTAGTCATTTTCCTGACATAAAGATGGCAGGTTTTGGCTACAACAAAAAGGAAAAAATCCCGACAGACAAGCGGATTGCCCGCGTGCATCATTCCCATCGGGTTGGGAAAAGATTCCAAACAAAAGGTAACCCAATAGTTCCCGCAAAGAAGGTGCAAGGAGCGCGCGAGTTCCATTTCCGCAGGAGCAGGCGTTCCCCGCTCCTGCGGCTGCCCACGGAAGGACCCATCGGGGATGACGGAACATCTCATCATACCGTCAAAGGAGGGGCGTACTATGGGCGAGACATTCGGCACCGAGAGTGATTTCCCAAAAGGCCGGGCAATCCCCGACCGCATTCTGGTTGTGGACGATGAATCCATCGTCTGCACGACGATCAGCGACATCTTGGCCGGCGCAGGCTTCACCTGCGATAGTGTCGGAACGGAAGATGAGGCGCTGCAACACCTGGCATCGGGCCGTTATACGTGTCTCATCTCCGACATCCGGATGCCGGGGATCGGCGGTTTGGAATTGATCAAGCAGGCGCGCGCCATGAACCACGACCTCGAGATTATCGTCATGACCGGTCTGGTGGACGCAGCCATAGCCCGCGCGGCGCTCAAGACCGATGCGCGCGACTGCCTGGTCAAGCCCTTCGATCCCGAGGAACTGATTCGCACCGTCGCGAATGCCCTTGAGCATCGCCGCCTCGTGCTGGAAAACCGCTATTATCAGCAGCACCTCGAAGAGAAGATCGCCCAGCAAGCCGACATGATCCGCAGCCAGTTCCTGGCGGCCATCCGCTCGCTGGCCAAAGCCGAAGAAGCCCGCGACGAATATACCCGCGGCCATTCCGAGCGCGTGAGCGACCTGGCGCTGCTGATTGCCCGGACGCTGGGCGTGCCCTATGAGGACCGCGGCTTGGTTCAACTGGCGGGGCTCCTGCACGACGTGGGCAAGATCGGCGTTCCTGACGAGATCCTTCTAAAGCCCGGAGCATTAACGGCCCCGGAGTGGCAAATCATGAAAATGCACCCAGTCATCGGACGCGACATTATTGCGCAGATTGACCCGCCGCGCATCCTCATCGAGGGCATTCTCCAGCACCATGAGCGGTGGGACGGAAAGGGCTACCCGGAAGGGCGCTCAAAGACTCGCATAGCGCAAATCGGACGCATTCTGGCCGTCGCCGACTGCTTCGACGCCATGACCTCCGTCCGGCCCTATCGCCCGGCGTTTTCCACCGAGCAGGCGCTGGACCGGATTCGGCAAGCACGCGAAACCCAACTCGATCCCGAAGCCACGGATGCGTTTCTCTACGCCTTTGAACATCGGATACCCCAAACCCCTATTCCTGTCGAACCCCCGGCGACTGCTCCGACCGACCTTTCGGCGGCCCTGTACGCCACATAGAACCCTACGCCTTCCACACCAGGTCAGGAAGCCGTTGACAACGGCAAAAAGAACAGGACAGGATCCGCCCGCATCGCAATGATACGGACGCGCACGGCGATTTGATCATGTCTGATGTTCTGAAAAACCTTCTGCGGTCTTTTGCACTCATGCTTTTCCTGGCTCTGCCGTGCGAGCCTCTTATTGCTGCGCCCCTGACTTCGCCCACCGCCGAGATCCCGACCCTGACCCGCTCTGAAGGCACCTCGGCGCCGTTGCCGATTCAAGCCGATCTGAGCATCTTTTTCCCGCCCAAAGGCCGCGAGGGCAACGCCGCCTCGGCCTACGTCCGCGCATTCGAGCTGTATCGCGCCGATCGCGACCGCACCAAATACATGGGCCAGTGGGATGTGCTTCTGGAGCGCAAACCGATGCGGATGGCGCTCGAACAGATCACCTCCGGCGCGCTGTGCAAGCGCTGCGATTTTATTCCCTATCTTCCCGACGACCTGAGCCGTTCCACCAAGTTTCCTTATCTGGTCGAGTCGCAGATGCTGGCCCGGTTGCTGGCGCGGCGATTCGAACGCGAAATGGAAGCCAAACAGACAACGGCCGCTCTCGATACGGCACGGATTCTCATGGCCTTCGGCCGCCACTTGCGCATGTCCGCCATGGTGCTCAGCCAGGACGTTCAGGGCCTGGCCTGCGAACGCCTGGCCGTGACCTGTTTCGCCAAAGCGGTCGGGCCGACAGCCGACGCCGATACATCGGCCAAGATTTCTCTGGTCCTGCGGATGCTCGATTCCAATCAGCAATGGATCGCCGACGAGCTGCTGGTGCATCGCGGCTCGGGACCGGTCGGCTTCTCGGCCGACCTGCGATGGCTCCAGTCTTCCCATCCCGTGTTGCGCTGCGAAGCAATCCTGAATATGGCCCAGCAGACGCTGCCGCCGACCGTTTTGATCAAACCGACGCCGGTAATTGACGTCCGCATGCTGATCAAAAAGATGGAGGAAGCCACTTCGCCCAGCGCGCTTCGACTGCGGCCGGAAGATGTCGAGATCAAAGCGCGCTGGCCGCGCAAAGGCGTACGGGCCGATCTTAGCGCGCGCGATATTCAGCGGCTGCGCGAGGCGATCGCACCGGTCGCCGCCAATGACCCCGACATTCGTCCGCGCACATTGGCCAAACGTCTGCTCGATGCATTGGTCGAGGTTCCCGCCCCGCCGAAGCCGCCAAAACTGCCGGACGGTCTTTCCACAAAGCCGCTGCGCCTCAGCCCGCCCCCGCATCCACCTCAATAGTTCGCCGTTCGTAGTTCACACTTCCGCGTGCTGTATTCCAGGGGCGGCTTGCCCGTTTTTTTTTAAAGTCCCCGAATGCGTGAATCGGTCAAAACCTTATGGAGCAACCGATAGTTGGTTGTGGCTATAGACCGCGTTCGGGGGGGTCGAACCTCGTCGGGCAAAAGCCGCAAGCATGGCTGCCGCAGTCCAAAGCGACACAGTTGGCATTTTCCTCTTTACACGCCCCCTGCCCTGCTATAGTTTATACCCATTGTTTGAGCAGAACGACAGGCGTCGTTTTGTTCGTCCTTTTGCATCCCTGCTCCGCGGGACTCTCCCCGAGTCGGCGCGGGGCCATTCTGTCCAAAGGGAGGTCTCCTGTTTCCCTATGCCTAGCTATGAGTGTGCAGTCATCCTGGCGCCAACGCTCTCGGATGAGCAGGTCAACCAGCATACCGAACAGATCAAAGGCTGGCTGACGGCGCTTGGGGCCCAGGTCAGCGACATTGACCTGTGGGGCCGCAGGCGCATGGCATATCCGATTGCCAAGCAGCAGGACGGGATCTACATCATCTTCTATTTCACGTTTGCGGGCGGCCAGGCGCGCCTGGGCGAACTGGACAGGCGCATGAACACCACCGAGACGATCCTCCGCCACATGGTGATTCGCCATCCGGCGCTCAAGGAACTGCCGCGTCTGCCCGGCAAGGAACCGGTCGCCGAAGAGGGTGTCGAGGGCGAGGTGGCCCAGCCGGAAGACGCCGCCGCTGCAACGTCTCCCTCAGGCGAAAGTGCAACTCCCGCCGCGGAAGCCGAACCGCCGGCCGTTGCAAGCGAATCTGCGGACGCTGCCCCCGAGGCGGAAAACTCCCCGGCCTAAAAAAAGGAGCGCTTCATGCTGAACCGAATTTTTCTGATCGGCAATCTCACCCGCGATCCCGAAATCCGCTATCTGCCTTCCGGAATCGCTGTGACGTCGTTTGATCTTGCCGTCAACGAGCGCTACCGGGACCGGAATCAGGAAATGCGCGAGGAAACCCTGTTTATTCGAGTGGATACGTTCCAGCGTCTGGCCGAGACGTGCGCCCAATATCTGAAAAAGGGAAAGCGCGTCTTTGTCGAAGGCAAACTCCGCTCCGAGCAGTGGGAAGGCAAAGACGGCGTCACGCGCACTCGCATGAGCGTCCGGGCCAGCGGGGTTCGGTTCCTCGACCCGAAAAGTCTGGAAGCGGGCGCGGCGACGCCCGCCGAAGCCGCTCCCTCCGCGGCGCCGTCGGCAGGAGCACCGGCGCGGCCGGCTGAAACGCCAGGCCGCTCGATGGCGCCAGCCGTCGCAGCCGTCCCCGAAGCCGATGTCCCCTATGACGAAGGCCTGCCGGAGCAAGACGTGAACGCCGATCCATTTGAAGTACGGCCGGAAGGGCCGGAAACAACCGACGATCTTCCTTTTTGAAAGGATAAAGCGGCAAGATGAGCGAAGCCAATCACGAAACTCAAGAAACCCCAGGCGGTGGATCCACCGCCGAACATACCGAGGAAGCGCACGACAAAGGCCAGCGCCGGCGCATGCAGCGGCGTTTCCATCGCCGCAAAGTCTGCCGGTTCTGCCTGGCCAAGGATGTCTATATAGATTACAAGGACGTCCGGCGGATCGGGCGCTTTATCAGCGATCGCGGCAAGATGCTTCCCCGCCGGGTCACCGGCTGCTGTGCCCGGCATCAACGGATGCTGACTGCGGCGATCAAGCGCGCGCGCTTTCTCGCCCTTCTGCCGTTCAAGGCAGAGTAAAAAACGCGAGACCGGACTGCCGCAGAGCCCGGAGGCGGGTGGGAACGGGCTTGAAATGTGACCCGCGGGCGGACGGAGGAATCTCCGAGTCCCGCTGCGTGGCGGGAGCTGCTTTTACACTTTCCATCGCCAACATCCCGCTTCGCACGCGCCGCGGGCGCGCCGCACAAATCTTGGGAGAGGAGCGATTGGCCCATGAAGGTTGTTCTGTCCAAAACCGTCGCCGGAGTCGGCGAGGCGGGCGCCCTGGTGGATGTGTCGCCCGGCTATTACCGCAACTATCTTGCCCCGCGCGGTCTAGCCGTCGAAGCCACGGACAAGAATCTCCAGGCTGTCGCCCAGGCCAAACAGCAGGAGGCCCGCGCGGCCGCCCGCGAGCAGCGCGAGGCCGAACAATTGGCCGAGCAGCTGGCCAAAACTCCCATTCGCGTGGCGCTGAAAGCCGGCGAGAACGACCGCCTTTTCGGCTCGGTGACCGCCGCCGACATTGCCGACAGGCTGCGCGAGGCCGGCCACGACTTTGACAAGCGCAAGATCATTCTCGACGAGCCGATCAAGCGTCTGGGGATGTACACGGTCCACGTAAGACTCCACCCGAAGGTCGAAGCCAAAGTCAAAGTCCTGGTCGAGAAAGCGTAAAGCAAAAGCGTGTCCGACTCGTCCGACCTGTCTGATGTATCCGACCTGTCCGACCCCTCATGCGGCCAACCGCCCACTTCCCGCATTTATCGTTCTTCCTCTGTGCGTCGTTTTTTTTCTTCTGGCATTGTCGTAAGCCTGTGTGGTAAAAGGCATCTCGTACGGTGGGACGAGGGCAAAAACGACCAATCGTGCCTGGAAGGAGGAATCCTGCGGTGCGCAAAAACGACCCGCGTGCGCGGTCTATGGCTCTGTTTGGAAACCGGCTCGAAAACACCTATCTGGCGTTGGGCGGTTTCTACGGCAATGTCATTTCGGCAGATGACCTTCGCGAGGAAGAACCCGACAACCCGGAGATCAAAAAACTGCTGGCCGGCTACGGCAAGAAAACCTGGATCGAATGGGATCAGGCCGACGAAGACCTCTGGCGCGTGTGGTTCGAGCACTTGCAGCACCGGGGCGTCACTGCTCTGCGAGTCTTCCCGCGCCGCAACACCGAAGGCGATGTTCTGGACCTCTGCGGCAAGGTGAACGAGCCGCTGCTGGATTTGATGAAACGCTTTTTTGCCGCCGCAAAACCCTATGGCATTCGTTTCCTGCTCATTCTCATGCCCGAACCCCACCAGACGGGCTATCTCAGCAAAGACATTCTTCGGCGGTGGGTAGTGCCGCGCTATACCCGGTCGGAGTTGGCGAAACTCCCTGCGGCGCAAAAACGCTTTGTGCTGGATAAGCGAACCGTCTCCCTTGCCCAGTTCTTCAACGATCCGGATGTTTGGGCCTGCCAGCGGCAGTATCTGGATGCCCTTCTGGCGTGGGTAAAAAACGAACCGCAGATTTTCGCGCTCGAAATTGTCAATGAACAAGGCTGGTGGAATGAGCAGTTCCATTGGGACCTCGAGGAAGCCGGCGCGGCCTGGGGCAGCCGAATCGTCGAATACGTGCGCGCCCGCGCTCCCCATATTCCCATCGGTCTCAGCCACGCCGGATTCGGCATTTTGGGACACGAACCGCTCCGGTGGAGCCGCGAAGTCCCCGTGGACTTTTACAGTCCCCATCTTTACGCCAGTCTCGGCGGCGAACGCCCCGGTCTGGATTTCGGCCTGGTCTGCGATTTGGTCATGAACTACTCGTCGGCCGTCAAGCCCGCTTTCATGGGCGAATTCGGTTTGGTGTCCAACAAGATCAATCAAGGGCTGAGCAAACTGGCGCTGCGCGACGCCCTCTGGTTTTCCATCCTCAACGGCAGCCCCGGCCTATTTCAGTGGCCCAACGCGACCCACTACGGCTTCGAATACAAAAAAGCGCGCGAGATTCTCGAACCTCTCCGGCTCGATCAACGGGAGCGGCAGCGGCCCATGCTGGGCGTAGATATTACCCATGCCGCTGCCGCGTTGGCCAGCAATGAGCTGTACGGCAACAAAAGCGACCCGTGGAAACATGCCCGCAGCAAAGCCAACGGCGAGGCGTATATGGAACTGCTTCGCTGCACGCACGACGCGCTCAGCCGCGGCATCGCGTTTGATTTTACGCTCGAACCCGACGCCTACACAGCGGCCGCCTCGCCGGGCAAATTGCACGAATTCGACGCCAGCCAGTCGGAATGCCCCTTCTTCTTTTCTCCGGGCTATCAGTGCAAATACACCTCGTTCGGCGAATGGGAAGTGATCGTGGCGTATTTCCGAAACGTTGCTCCAGTGGTGGCCGAGGGCCTGCACGTGCGGGCGCAACAGCCCCGCCCCCTCCAGGTGGCCTGGCAGCTGCCCAAGCGCCCGCGCGGCTCCAAAAGCGGTCCGTGGCACTATCGCCTGACCGTGTATAACTTGAACAACGACGAAGTGCAGCAATGCCGCGTGGCGCGCGAGTCCTCGGTGGACTTTGGCAACGCCGCCACAGCCGATTATGTGTTTGTGTTCCAGCGCTAAGGGCAGACCTCGAGGGACGCCTTCCGGAGAACGCCTTCCAAGGCATCCAAAATCTGCTACGGTTGGCGTGGAACCCGACCCTCCCATGACGGCAAATCCAAACCGCGGCCAAAGCGAAGCAGAAACGGTTTGGCGCGATCGGCAGCGCCATCCGGTGAAATAATGGCCGCCGCCTCAGGATGCTGCGCGCAATAAGCGGCAACTTCCGATTCCGACATGACCATGAAGGCGGTCGAGAGTGCGTCGGCCTCGGCTGCGGTGGGGGCGAACGACCATGCGGCGCGGTTCCCCTGCACGGGCCAACCTGTCCGCGGATGAATAATGTGCAGACCCTTGCGAAGACCCGAGCCGCTGACGGCGCCATGGGTCAAAGCAAAAGGACCCAAAACCTCGCACCCAGTTTCCGGATGCGTCAGAGAAACCGGCCAGCAGGGCAACGGCGCCGGAGCGCCAAAGGCTAAAGCTGTGCTCCGCCCACTGTGCAGAAGAGCAGCGTCAATTTCCCACACCCGCAACGACTCGGCCATTCGGTCCAAAGCAAAGCCCTTGCCGATGCCGCCGAGGTCCACGCAAACGCCCGTCCTGCGCACGCGCACGGTGTGAGCGGCGAGGTTCACGTCGAGCAGATGCATGCCGGTTCGTCTGCGCGCAATGCGCAGTTCCTTTTCCGAAATAGGCGGAGACATGTGGTCGCGCCTCCGCCAAAGATCCACGAGACCACCGGCCGTAACATCGAACGCTCCGCTCGTTTCCACAGAAAGCCGCGCCGCAATCCGAAGACATTCGAGTGCGGCGGGCCCGACGGCAATAGGCTCGCCGGCCCGCGCTTTGTTTATTCGCGCGACATCGCTGGTCTCGATGAAGCGGCTGAGCTCCTGTTCGAGACGGTCGAGCACTTCAAACGCCGCCTGCGCCGCCTGTCGACCGTAGCAAGGGTCGGAATGCGAAACAAGGATTTCAAACTCCGTCGCCATGGCCGCATGGGCAAAGCGCGGGAGGTCGCCCAGCGAGCCGGCAACGATGGAAGGCCTTGCGGACATTGAAAAAGCAAACGCTACGAGTGCTTCGATCGGGCCTGCACGATCAGCGCGGTTGGACGACACCAGCCAGCGCCTCGACGTAGGCCTCGCAATCGGCCTGCGATTTGGTTTCGGTGGCACACACGAGCAGGAGGTTTTTCGCCCATCGTTCGGACCATCGGGCAAGAGGCCAGCCGGCCGCAATGTCTTTTTCTTTCATTGCCCGAACCACCCGCTCCGCCTCGCACGGCAATTCGAGAACAAACTCATTGAAAAACGGTGCGGACCATGCCAGTCGGACCCCTTTGACAGCACCAACTTTTTCCGCCAGATAATGGCTGCGATCCAAATTGAGAACCGCTATTTTCTGGAAGCCGCTCTTGCCGACCAGCGACAGGTAGATCGTAACGGCCAGAGCGCACAGCGCCTGATTCGTACAGATGTTGGAGGTAGCTTTCTCGCGCCGGATGTGCTGCTCTCGCGTCTGCAACGTCAACACCAGTCCCTTCTCGCCTTTTCGATCGAGCGTGCAGCCGACCAGTCGGCCTGGCATGCGGCGCGCCAGCGACTTGCGCAGCGACACAAAGCCGACGTAGGGGCCGCCGAAACTCAGTGGGATGCCCATCGGCTGGCCGTCGCCGACCGCGATATCGGCCCCCCACTGCCCCGGCGGCTGGAGCACGCCGAGCGAGAGGGGATTGACCGCGGCGATGCACAGTCCGCCGAGCCGGTGCGCCCAGCTCGCTATCGCTTCCACCGGTTCGAGACAGCCCAGACTGTTGGGGTGCTGAACGACAGCGGCAGCCAGTTCGGACGGCAGCTCGATGCGATCAAGTGCCGCGGCCTCCGTGACCCCGTCGGCAAAAGGCAGTTCGATGACTTGGACGCCCAGATAGCGGGCATAGGTTTCGACCACTTGCCGCCAGGCCGGGTGGAGTCCGGCCGGCAGGGCCACACAGGCGCGATTGGTGTGGCGCAAGGCCAGGACAACGCCTTCGGCCAGCGCCGATGCGCCGTCGTACAGCGAGGCGTTGGCGACTTCCAGAGCGGTCAGCGCACAGATCATGCTCTGATATTCATAAATGGCCTGAAGGGTTCCCTGGCTCGCCTCGGCCTGATATGGCGTATAGGCGGTGAAAAACTCGCCGCGCCGCAGCAGATGGTCCACGACCGCCGGGATGAAATGCTCATACGCGCCGGCACCAAGAAATGAGCGCACACGATGGACACCGCGATTGAGGCCGGCAAGCCGCCGGCATTCGGCCCATACTTCCATTTCGGAACTGCCCGTTGGCAGGGCGGAAAAGTCGGCCGGGCGCTCGCCGCGTGGAATCGCATCGAACAGTGCCTCGATAGCCCCGGCGCCGATGGTCTGGAGCATAGATTGGATTTCCGCCGGTGTGTGCGGAGTATAGACCATGATCCTTTTCCCTCCACGCAAGGTGCGAACGGAAGAGTGGAAGGACAAAGAGGGGCTTGCAAGGGAAAACTATGGCAGGCAAAACGCTCGATGCGCCGTTTGCTTTTCCTTTTTGCTTTACAAGGCCCTTGCGAACTCGCAGCCTAAGCCCGCGTTTTTGGAAATGAATGGAACCGTCGAAACCGATTGAATCCAGCGCGAGGTGAACCGTATGGCCGACACAGTCAAATTCGGAATTATCGGCTGCGGCATGATTGCCGAATTCCATCGGACGGGAATCGAAAAAAGCCCCGTCGCCGAACTGCTGGCCGTCAGCGACTCGGTGCCGGGGCGGGCCGCCGAATTTGCCAAGAAGCACGGCGTGCCGCACGCCTTCGAGGACTACCGAAAAATGCTCCAACTGAAGGAACTGCAGGCCGTGTGTATCTGCACGCCCAGCGGGCTTCATGCCGAACCGGCGATTGCGGCCGCCAACGCCGGCAAGCATATTCTTTGCGAAAAGCCGCTCGACGTGACGCTCGAAAAAATTGACGCGCTTCTCGAAGCCGTTCGCCGCAACGGCGTCAAACTGGGCGCCATTTTCCAGTCGCGTGTTCAGCCCGATTGCGTGCGCGTCAAAAAAGCCATTGACGACGGTCTGCTGGGCCGAATCCTTCAGGCCGACCTTCGCACCAAGTGGTATCGCCCCCAGTCGTACTACGACAGCGGCGCCTGGCGCGGCACCTTCGCCCTCGACGGCGGCGGCTGCCTGATGAATCAGGGCATTCACGGCATTGACCTCTATCAATGGCTGGTGGGGCCCGTCACGGCCGTCTATGGCAAAGTCGCAACGATGAATCACAAGATCGAGGTCGAGGATTCAGCCTATGCCATTTGCGAGCTGGAAGGCGGCGGCCGCGGCGTGATCATGGGTTCCACTTGCGCGTATCCGGGCTTCCCCACACGCATCGAAATCCACGGCGAGAACGGCTCGATCTGCCTCGAAGATGCCAGAATTGTTTCGTGGGACATCATCGGGCAGGAAAAGCCGGCGGACCTGCAGATCGGCTCCGGCGCCGGGGTCGGCGGCGCAGGCGATCCGAAGGCGATTTCCAGCTACGGCCACGAAACGTTGGTGGACGACCTTGCGCGCGCCATTCTGGAAGATCGCCCGCCGCGCATCTCAGGCGAGGAAGCCCGCCGTGCCGTCGCCATCATCCTGGCCATCTATCAGTCGTCGCGCCTCGGCCAACCGGTGACAATTGCATATTGATCCAGCAGCAACATCCGGTGTAACATTGGGAGGTTCGGTTTATTTAGCGCAAAGTTCAAATTGATGGGGGAACTACGAACGGCACGCTGAAGCGTGAACTACAAACGGCACGCTAAAGCGTGAACTACGAACATCCGTATGTAGTTCAACCTTTAGGTTGCTGTTCGTAGTTCAAACTTCAGTTTGCTGTTCGTAGTTCAACCTTTAGGTTGCTGTTATAGGTGAATCAGAGCACGCTGAAGCGTGAAATACGAACGGTACACTAAAGTGTGGACTAAAAACACGAAGTAACACTGCAAGTATGGCAAGGAGCGAGAGCGCATGTGCAAGGGAACGGAACTGTTCAGCGTCCAAGATAAAGTCGCCGTGATTACCGGCGGCGGGGGCGTGTTGTGCGGAACGATGGCCGAGGCCCTGGCCGCGGCCGGGGCCCGCGTGGCCGTCTGCGATATTTACGAGACCAAGGCCGAGGAAGTGGCGGCGAAAATCCGCGCCGCCGGCGGCGACGCCCGCGCCTACAAAATGGATGTCCTCTTGACCGACTCCATCCGCGAGAACTGCGATGCCATCTGCCGCGACTTTGGAGGCGTGGACATCCTGATCAACGGCGCCGGCGGCAATCTCAAGGACGCCACCACCTCGCCCGAACTGAAGTTCTTCGACCTGCCGTTGAGCGCGCTCGAAAAGGTCGTCGCGCTCAATCTCTACGGCGGCGCCATCCTGCCCTGCCAGGTCTTCGGCCGCCGCATGGTCGCCAACCCCGCCGGCGGTTCGATTATCAACATCTCCTCCATGAACGCGTTTCGGCCCCTGACCCGGATCGTCGGCTACTCGGCCGCCAAAGCCGCCGTCAGCAACGCCACGCAATGGCTGGCCGTGCATTTCGCCCAGGAATACAATCCGCGCCTGCGCGTCAATGCCATCGCCCCCGGATTCTTCCTCACCGAGCAGAACCGCTATCTGTTGACCGACAAGGAGACCGGGCAGCTGACCGAGCGGGGCAAGGCCATCCTTGCCCACACGCCGATGGGCGAGTTCGGCAAACCCGAAGACCTCGTGGGCGCCGTGCTGTGGCTGGCCTCCGATGCGTCGCGGTTTGTCACCGGCGTGATCATTCCCATTGATGGCGGGTTTTCGGCCTTCTCAGGCGTCTGAAACGCCGCGCATATTCCCTCGACATCGCCAGAAGGAGAAACGGACCATGACTCATCTGACCCCGGATGATCTCAAAGCCTTTCAGCCCAAGCACAACTTCTTCATCGGGATTGATTCGGACGGCTGCGCGTTCGACACGATGGAGATCAAGCACAAGGAGTGTTTCATTCCCAACATCATCAAGCACTGGGGCCTCCAGCCGGTGTCGAAGTATGCGCGGGCGGCCGCCGAGTTCATCAACCTGTACTCGAAGTGGCGCGGCGTCAACCGATTCCCCGCTCTCACGCTGACGTTCGATCTGCTGAAAACCTGGCCCGAGGTCCAGAAACGCAAGGCGGAAATCCCCCAGGCCCAGCCGCTCCGCGATTGGATCGCCCGCGAAACCAAACTCGGCAACCCCGCCCTCAAGGCGGAGGCCGACCGCACGGGCGACCCCGTGCTGAAACAGGCGCTCGAATGGAGCAAGGCCGTCAACGCCGCCATCGAGGACATGGTCAAGGGCGTGCCGCCGTTTCCGTTCGTGCGCGAAAGTCTGATCAAAGCAACGGCGCGCGCCGACATCATCGTGGTGTCGGCCACCCCAGGCGAGGCGCTCGTGCGCGAGTGGACCGAGCACGACATCAGTCAGTATGCGGCGCTTATCTGTGGGCAGGAAGTCGGCAGCAAGGCCGAGCACCTGAAATTGGCCGCCGGCGGAAAGTATCCCTCGTCGCATATCCTGATGATCGGCGACGCCCCGGGCGACTTCCGAGCCGCGCGCGCAAACAACGCCCTGTTCTATCCCATCAAGCCCGGCTTCGAGGACCAGTCATGGGAGCGGTTTTTCAACGAGGCCATGGATAAGTTCTTCGCTGGCACCTACGCCGGCGCCTACGAGCAGGCGCTGATCGAAGAGTTCGACGCCCTTCTGCCGGAAGTGCCGCCGTGGAAAAAATGAACGGTGTCCGACTCGTCCGACCCGTCCGCTGAAGACAACCTTTCGCCATGAAAATCATCGCCGACGAAAACATCCCCTTCGCCCGCGAGGCCTTCGGCTGCCTCGGCGAGGTGACGCTCGCCAAAGGGCGGGCCATCACGCGCGATCTCTTGCGCGAGGCCGATGCGCTCTTCGTACGCTCGGTCACCAAAGTGAATGCCGCCCTGCTCGACGGTACGCCCGTGAAGTTCGTCGCTACCGCCACGATCGGCGTGGACCACATTGACCTTGGTTATCTCAACGAGCGCGGCATCGGCTTTGCCTCGGCGCCCGGCTCGAACGCCAACTCCGTGGCCGAATATGTCGTCGCGGCCCTTCTGGTGCTGGCGCGACGCGGCAACTTCCGGCTCGAAGGCAAAACTATCGGCGTGGTCGGCGTGGGCAACGTCGGCAGCCGCGTCGTCGAAAAATGCCGCGCCCTCGGCATGCGCGTTCTGCAAAACGACCCGCCGCTCCAACGCCAGACGGGCGACCCGCGCTTTCTGCCCCTGCCGGCGCTGCTCGAAGCCGACATCCTGACCTTCCACGTTCCCCTGACCCGCGAAGGCCCCGACGCCACGTATCACATGATCGGCGCGGACCTGCTCGGCCGCTTCAACGTCGGCACCATCCTCCTCAACACCTCCCGCGGGGCGGTGGCCGACTCCGCGGCGCTGATCGAGGCCGCCGACAGCGGCCGACTGGGCGGGCTGGTCCTCGATGTCTTCGAGGGCGAACCGAATATTCCTCCCGCACTGGTCGAAAAGGCCGATCTGGCCACGCCGCACATCGCCGGCTACTCCTACGACGGCAAGATCGCCGGCACGATGATGGTCTATCGCGCCGCGTGCGAGTTCTTTGGCAGACCCGTCGAGTGGGACGCTGTTGCGGCCATGCCCTTGCCGCCGCACCCGCGCCTCGTTGCCCCGGCCCACTGCGACGACGAGGATGCCCTGCGCCAACTCGTTCTGACAGTCTATGACATCGAGGCCGACGACGCCCATTTGCGAAAAATACTCGATTTGCCTCCCGAACAGCGCGGCGCCTGGTTCGACTCCCTCCGCAAGACCTATCCCGTGCGGCGCGAGTTCCACAACACGTTCGTCGAGACCGCCGGCCTGTCGGACTCCCTGCGCGCCAAAATCGCCGGCCTCGGCTTTCGCGTCTGATCCGCGGCCCGCAGTCCTCGTAAATGAAACGCAGGCACGGCGATTTTTCGCAGTTCTTTCGGCTTCTCGTCCCGCACAAAGTGCTTGACTGCCCACGCCGCAGGCAGGCAATTTTATTTTTGTCTTTCGACGGCGGGTATAGCTCAACTGGTTAGAGCGTTGGACTGTGGATCCAAAGGTTGTGGGTTCAAGCCCCACTATCCGCCCCATTTTTTCACCGCTTTGCCGTTTCATCCTCCCCCTTCTTCCACTGCTTTTCCGTCCTCCGAATTCCTTCTTTGTCGCCTTCCCTGCTGTAGCAAAACGTGAACCTTGCAGGATTTACCGCCGAGGGCTGGGCCGACGGTTCTAGTAGGGCCTCGGGGCTGGATGGGGCCAAAAATGCCGGGAAGAGGAAGGGAGGGAATTGTCCAGGCAGGAACCGCGCAGAAGGATCGCTTTGTGCATCTGGAAAATGCAATGAACCCATACGGAAAAGCGGCAGCACGGCTGCCGCACTCCAAAAATATTGCCCTGATACTGCAAAGCACCGCTTTGGACTGCGGCAGCCATGCTGCCGCTTCCGGTCATGACGTGGGGAGAGTCGTGTTCCATCCCGACCGCAAATCTATATTGGACGCGGCGAGCGCCACGGACAACGCCCCTCCCGCGGCCTCTGTCCAAAAAAGAAAAGCGCGCCCAGGAGGACTTGAACCCCCAACCCTCTGATCCGAAGTCAGATGCTCTATCCAATTGAGCTATGGGCGCACGACCGGTGTTGCGAAACGTGTGGGTGCCCGTTTTATGGGGCAAACTTTTCGCTGTCGGACTGGAGAACTTGCCTCCCTGTTTTGCGACGAAGGTTTGACCTATCAATAAACCCAAACGCCCGCATGGAGTTTGGCCCGCCTTCTCACGTGATTCTTCCTATTCCGGCCGCAGCGTTTCAGTCAACAGAATATGGCCTCTGGTGTCTTTTCCGATCAAGCGAAAGCGGCAGCCATGCTGCCGCTTTTCCGTATGAGTTCATCGCAAGACAAACGATTGCCCTGGCTTTTGCGCCCACCCAAGGACCATCCATCCTAAAGTCTGACCGTCTTGCGAAGACCTTTTTGGTTGTGGGAGGATATGACAGTGGGTCAAAGCCCCCTGCTAAAGTAGGGAAGACTTACAGCACGCTGAAGCACAAACTACAAACGGCACACTAAAACGCGAACTCCGAACTTTTATCTCCCACTTCTCACCTCCTACAACCCGCCTCCCGCCTCCCACTTCCCATTTGACGTGCGGCAGTGGGCGCGGCTACAACAAAGGGGTCTTTGCATCACACCAACGGGAGAGGTAAAACCATGAAACGCACCATTGCCGCAGTGTTGCTGGCCGCAGCGTCCACGGGCTGCGCCGTATTCCAGGTTTCGCTTCCGGGAATGCGTCAGGAGCGGTTGCGGGAGTTTGTCGTGCAGCCGGCCCGCTATTTTTACACGACCGACAAGATCCTGATGCTGAATCTCTCCGGCCCCATCACCGCCGAGGCGTCGTCGGGGTTGTTCTCCGAGCAGTCGAGCATGCTGGCCGAAGTGCGCGAGGTGCTCGACCGCGCCGAGCGCGACTCGGACATCAAGGCGCTGATCCTGCGCATTGACAGTCCGGGCGGTGAGGTCACAGCCAGCGACGCGGTCTATGAGCAGATTCGGCGGTTCCGCAAAAAGTGCGAAGTGAAGAAGCGCTCAATGCCCGTGCAGGCCTCGATTCTGGGCACCGGCACGTCGGGCGCCTACTATGTGGCTCTGGCAGCCGACAAGATTTTCGCTCACCCGACGGCGGTGACCGGCTCGATCGGCGTCGTGGCCACGTTTCCGAAGTTGTACGGACTGACGCAGAAGATCGGCGTGGATTTTCAGGTGATCAAATCGGGCGAGAAAAAGGACCTCGGCTCGATGTGGCGCGCCATGACGCCCGAAGAGCAGGAGATCATGCAGCAAATGATCGGGGAGCTGTTCGATCGCTTTGTCGAGTTGATCGCCGAGAACCGTCCGGGGCTGGACCGCGAGAAGGTGCGGCGGCTGTCCGACGGCCGAATCTACACGGCCCGACAAGCAGTGGAGCACAAACTGATAGACGGCATTGCCTATCTGGACGATGTCATCGAAAGCACCAAGAAGGCCGCCGGAATCAAGGACGCCGCGGTGGTAACCTACCGGCGGGCCAGCGAGTTCACCGGCGGCATCTACTCGAAACGACCCTTCGACGCGCCGGAGGTGCTGTCGCAGATCAATCTCCTGCAGATCAACGCCCAAGGGCTTTTCGGGCCATGGCGTCAGCCGGGATTTTATTATTTGTGGATGCCGTGAACGAGCGCGCGAGAAAAGGGTTTGACATCGGCGGCCGCAGATGAAACGGTCGCTCAGAAGGGATTTCGAATCCGCCGAGGTCTTGAAAATCCCATGAATTTACCCGAGGAGCAATGGATGAAACGTCGGGTCGCCGCCGCCGCCATCGTGCTGATCGCCTTGTGCACGCTTTTGTCGTGCGCCCAGAAAACCCCCGAAGAAAAATTGCAGGACGCCGCCGAGGCGCTGAAAAAGCGCGACCCGCTCGGCGCCATTGTCCTGGCGCGCGAGGTCTTGCGCGACCATACCACAGGCACCCTCGCGCTGCAGGCGCGCTGGCTGCTCTACCAGTGCTATGCGGTGGACCGCAATCCGCGCGAGTGCAACCGGATCCTGGACGAAATCATCACCCAGACCGGCTTCGGAAGTCCGCACGGCCAGCAAGCCGCGCTCCAACGCGTGCAAACCTTCGCCGCCATGCGGCAGACCACCGCCGCGCTCGAACAGGCCAATGCCTTTCTCGAAGTCAAAGACATTCAGCCCGGCTCGCCCTTCTGGCTGAACCTGATGTTTCTGCGGGCCGACCTGCTTCTCCAACTCGATCAGATCACCACGGCCCAGACAGCGCTGGCCTCGATTCTGCGCTCCTGGGACGCGCCGGAAAACGCGCGCAAGGACGCCCTCGACCAACTCGAAAACACCTACGCCACCACGCAATCGGCGGCGGCGGGCATCGCGTTCTTCCAAACCCACCTGGCCGACGAGCCGAGCACAACGATCCGGCCCGAAGTGTATCGCGTCATGGGCCGGCTGGCCTCGATCCTCAAGGACAAGGAGCGCGAGGAGGCCTTCTATGGCAAGTGCTTCGAGCTCTACGAGCGGATGTATGAGCAGGCCGACGGCGCCGAGGCCAAAATTGCCGTGCTGCGGCACTATGCCGGCGCGCGCCACATGAAAGGCGACATCGAGGGATCGGCCGCGTTGCTGAAAAAAGGTCTCGCCGACTTTCCCACCGCCTCCAGCCGGATCGATCTCTACTATCAGCTGGCCAGCCTGTACGGCTACAATGGCAGGTTCGACGAAGCGATCGAAGTCTGCCGGACCCTTCCGCAGGAGTTTCCGAACGACCCGCGCCGCGTGCGCGCCTATTTCATGATCGCCGAATGCCACCTGCAGCAGAAAAAATACGACGCGGCCATCGGCGACTGCCGCGAAATCATCGCCCTCTTCCCCGGACAGGCTCCGGCGCAGGAGGCCGCCCGCGCCATCCGCATGATCGAGGCGCTCCGACGCCAGGAAGCCGAAACCAGCGCCACGCTGGCAGCCAGTCAGGCCACCAGCGAGCCCTTGCAGATCGGCGGGCGAACCATGCTGACGACCGCACCAGCCGCATCCGGCGCTGTGCCGTCCGGCCAACCGACGGCGCCTTCGACCGCCCCCGCGGCATTGCCGGCCGCGCCGCCTGCAACTGCGCCCTCGACGCTCCCTACGACCGGACCTGTCGCCCCGCCGCCATCGGCGCCCTCCGCCGCGGCTTCGCCTACCGGTCCGCCCCTAGCCCGCTAGCCCACTCAACCTAAAAACCACGGTTGCAGGTGAGAGGGCGAAAGTGGAAACACGGATGATCGAGGCCTTCCGCAATCCGACAAGGTCTCGACCGATTCACCCCTTCCAAACGATTGCCTTCTCTTTTACGGCCGCCTTAGAATGCTTCGTTGTGAGATCTATCCATCTTGCGAAAACCTTTTAATTGTGGCAGGAGACGACGTTTGGATGAAGCATCGAAATTCGCAGGAGATTTTGCTCAAATCATTCCGGCGCGAATGCCCCCTTCACTTTTGGTTCGACAACGGCATTACAGACCTGGTAGAGGTTGATTCGTTTTCAAAACGGCGGATCGCAGCCGTTTTTTCTCCACTCGCATTCTCGCCTGAATTGCGCGGTTACGCGCAAGGAGGATCGGCAACCATGAACGAAACAAGGCCCCCCGCGGTCGCCCCCACTGTTCGGCGTCTAATCGCCATGGCGCTGTTTCTGGTATTTTGCTCGCTCTATTTGCTCGGCCAGACCAAGGACCTCGCGGAGAAAAGCGAAAAACAGCTCGAGGTTAGCGATGAGTTTTATCAACTCGCCCCGATTCTCTGCGAAGCCTTCATGGCCATCCGCGACAAATACGTCGAGTCGGTCAGCGCCAAAGATCTGATCGAGGGCGCCATCAACGGCATGTTTGCCAAACTCGACCCCCACAGCCAGTGGATGCCCGCCGACGACTTTCAGCAACTCGAAAAGGAAACCGAGGGCGAGTTCTCCGGCATCGGCATTCACATCATCCTCGACAGCAACCGCGTGCTGACCTGCGCGTCGCCGATTCCGGGAAGTCCCGCCGCCAAAGCCGGCCTGTTGCCCTGGGACCGCATCATCGAGATCGAGGGCAAGTCCACCGAAAACATCACGCTCATGGAAGCGGTCAAGAA
>JADFCW010000082.1 GCA_017161705.1 Candidatus Sumerlaeota bacterium
GCAGCAGGATCATTGCTCGCGAGGACAATCTGGCCGAAAAAGCGGCCAGGCCCCGGAATGGCCTGCGGAATACGGGCATTGAATAAAGCTACAATCGGGGCATTGCCGCCCGGCGGGATTTGCAGCGGCAGCGGACCGGGCAATTGCTCGTCCAGCCAAGTTGCTCCGACGTAGCGCCTAACGGTATTAAGGGCGCCGGGCAAATTCACAACCCCGCCGGTGGCGCAACGCGAGGCCAAACCGGGAACAGCACGAACCGAGTCCAGGAGAGCCCTTTTTACGGTTGGCGATGTGGCGCTCGGGGCATAGCCCCACATAAGAGCGGCTACGCCGGCCACATGGGGGCAGGCCATCGAGGTACCGTTCATATACTGATAGTTGCCGTTGGGCTGGCAGCTCAAAATGCTTACCCCTGGAGCGGCCAAATCCACCCACGAAGTGCCCCAGTTGGAGAACGACGCCATAGCGTCATTATGATCCGTCGCCATAACAACGACAATATTGTCGCAGGGATAAGCGGAAGGATACTGCGGCGTGCTGCTGGCGGCGTTTCCGCTCGAATTGATGAACAATGCGCCGGTATGCCCTGCGGCGTAGATGGCATCCTGGAGCGACTGCGAAAACCCGCCGCCGCCCCAGCTGTTGCTGGTAAGATGAACGCGTTTGGCGTTGGCGTAAAGAAGCGCGGCGAGAATGGCGGAGTCGGGACCACTGCCGCCGGCGCCAAAGGCTTTGAGCGCCATAATCTGGACGCGCCAGCAAACCCCCGCCACGCCCGTGCTGTTGTTGCCGACCGCGCCGATGGTTCCGGCGGTATGACTGCCGTGGCCGTTGTCGTCCATGGGATTGTTGTCGCCGTTGACAAAATCGTAGCCCCGCACGTCGTCTATATATCCGTTGCCGTCATCGTCAATGCCGTTGCCGGCGATTTCACCCGGATTGGTCCAAACGTTCGCGGCTAGATCGGGATGATTGTAATCAATCCCGGTATCAATGAGACCGACGACAACGTTGGGGGCATCGGTAGCAATGTCCCAACCTTCGGGCGCGTCAATGTCGGCATCGGCGGTGCCGCCGGTCTGGCCGGTATTATGCATCCCCCACAGTTCGTTGAAGCGGGTATCGTTGGGAATACGCTGGATATGACGGATATAGTTCGGTTCGGCGTATTCGACAGCGCCGCTGGCCATGTACTGGCCAATCGCCTCGGCAACCGAGACGTTGGCGTTGAACCGAATGTGCGTCACGCCGATAGGCGCGAATTCTTTGATGCGCTGGACGGCCAGCTGGGATTCGATCGCGGCGGTGTGCAATGCGGCCGCCTCTCCCTTTTTGTATTTCACCAACAACTCGCCGGGAACGTATTCGGCCCCCGCGGGAATCTCGTCTGGTTTTGCCGCGGGAGCGGCGGAGCGGCGCGCGGCGGTCAACCCTGTCAAAATCGGCGTTGCCGTCTCGGTGTCATACACCCAGCTGACCATTAGCGTCGTGCCCCCGTCATTATAAACGGTCAGACCCCGCGTCGTTGTCTGGTTGGTCAGAAGCGTTACGGTAGTAATTGTAGCAGGCTCGACGCGAATCTGTGGAACGGCGAGGACGGAATGGCTTGCATGCATCATCGCCCACGCCAGAATGAGAGCGCGGGCAAAGGAACTTTGAGATCTCGTTGCCGGGCGACTACAATCACTTTTCATTTCTACCCTCCTTTGTGGTTAGGCAAAACATACTGTTTCCTTCCCGGCACATTTAAAACACCCATCTCGGAAGTATGTTTTACCAGGAACTCTACAGTCTTTCACACACGCCACCTAACTTGTTACTCCGTCCAGCAAATTTCGTCAAGCTAAAAACTTACAAAGAATTGCCAGCGACTTTTTCGAAGGCGGCTATTGCAAAAGTGCGCAAAGTCGGATTGTGCGAAAAGATGGGGAAGCAATTCCATCTATTGATCTCCCATTGACATTAGGCAAGGGGTCCTGTCGGATTATGGAGAAACGTAGAAGTGGACTGGTTGCAGGCTCGAGCGGCCGATTGTTCACAGAATGGGAAGCCGAAGGCAGCACAAAAACCGTTCTCGAAAACAACCTACAGAGGAGGTTATGCAATGAAAACCATCGCCGCCAACAAGTGCCGGAGAGTTGCTTGCCGGGCGGTCTCTAAACATTCAACCCTCGTGCTTATGCTGACCGGCGCCGGTCTGTTGTTTCTTCCGGGAGCCAGATGGCTTTCCGGAGCAGAACAAAAGGCGGAGAAAAAAAGACCCGCAGCGGCAGCCTCAGACACCGCGGCAAAGCCCGCCCCCGCAGTCCCGCCCATCGCCCTAAACGCGTCCAGGTTTCCCTCGTTGCAGGCCGCACTGGATGCCCTGCCCGAATCGGGCGGTATCGTTACGTTGCCGCCGGGGACATTCGAAATTACGCAGCCGCTTGTTCTGTCGAGGCCGGAATCCCGCCTCGAAGGCGCCGGCGCTTCCACGCACATCATCAATAAGAATGTCACCAGCCAGCCGGCAATCATCATCCGTCCGCCGATCTACTCCGCAGGAAAACAAAACCGCATCTGGCGCGTGCAGATCGGCAATTTCCGCGTCAGCGGCAATCCGCAAAGCGGCGACGGCGTGGTGTTGCAGGGGGTCAACGAGCCTTACATCCACGGCCTGTCAGTGGATCATCACGGCGGTAACGGAATCAGTCTGATCGACTGCTACGAAGACCCGCGCATTGTCGGCTCGATCATCACGTATAACGGCAGAGCCGGCATCCATATTCAGGCCTGCCATGACATTGTAGTCAGCGCTAACCAGTTCGAGGAGAACCAGGACGCCTTGCGGTGCGTTGATTCGTTCAACTTGTGCATGACCGGAAACAACGTGGATGATCATTTGCGCCACGGCGTGGTCATCGAGAACACCTACGGCTCTGTTCTGTCGGGCAACATGATCGAGGAATGCAACGGCACGGCGGTGATCCTCGACCGCGACTGCTACGGCATCACGGTCAGCGCCAATGTCATCGCACACGAACTTGGCGGCGGCGTCCATCTGCCGGATGCATGGGGTTGCGCGGTGTCGGCCAATACCTTTGTAATCGTGCATTCCGACTCCATTCGCGTCGGGCCCGACAGCGGACGGATCACGATCACGGGCAACAACTTCTGTAACAGCTATATCGGAGGAAAGGATAAGCGCCCGGCAGAGGCAAAAACCGCGATGGCCGGCGATGCCGGCACCGGCATTTTGCTGCAAAGCACGTCGGACATCGTCATATCGGGCAACAGTTTTTCGGGCCTGAGGTCGCCAGCCGTGCGTGCCGAGGGCCAATGCCGCCGTATCATGGTCCTTGGCAATGTCGCAACCGATCCGCGGGGGGATGCGGTCAAAGCAAAATCTTTCGATCTCGACGCCGCCCTCGACAGCATCATCCGGGACAATATATCCCAGTAGTTGTGCGAGGAGGCCGCGTCGCGCCGATTATTCTTCACCCACCCTGGCGCGCCCAGTGGCCACGTTCGAGGTGTGGCGCTTGACCCGAATAGAGCCGATCCTCTTGGCCGTAAGTGGTTGCCCCTGGGCCGCGACGCTTTGGTTTTATCGGGCCCCCACCGCCGCAGGACAAACGCGCTGCGGGACCTACGGCTTGATCAGGACCTTCATCACGTTCTGCTTCTTGTCCTTGACCATGCCCAGCGCCTTGTGAAGGTCGGCCAGGCCGAACGTGTGCGAAGCCAGAGGCTTGAGATCGATCAGGCCGGTCGCGATGGCATCGAGTGCCTGCGGCCAGACCAGCGGGGCCAGCCACGAGAACCGGATGGTCTTGTCCCACAGAATGGACTTGAGCGCCGGCACGCGCACGACGGCGACATCGGCGGGCAGGCCGAAGAACACAATGCGCGAGCGCCGACCGGAGATTTCCAGCGCCGCTTCCATGGCCTCGACCGCTCCGGTGGGCGTGATCACGGCGTCGGCGAAGCGCCCGTCGGTCATATCGCCGATCGCGGCCCTAAGGTCCTTCTTATAGTAGGGCGAATTGGCTTCGGCCGTGTTGATGACGACATCGGCGCCGCAGTTCTTGGCGGCTTCGAGGCGATAGTCGAGCACGTCCACGGCGACGACACGGCCTGCGCCGGCGGCTTTGATCATCTGCACCATCATGCAGCCGATCACGCCGGCGCCCATGACGACGGCAAAGTCGCCGACGGCAATCTGCATGTTCCTGACGCCGTATGTGGCGCAAGCCAACGGCTCGGTCATGGCGGCTTCTTCGAACGACACGCTGTCGGCGATCTTGTGGACGCCGGTGAAGTGCGACACGCAATACTCGGCGAATCCCCCGTCGGTCGAAACGCCCAGCACTGTTTTCTTCTCGCAGAGGTTCACGTAGCCCTGCTTGCATACACGGCAGGCGTTGCAATACTGCACGGGGTCGAGCGTGACGCGGTCGCCGGGTTGGAACAGGCCGAGTTTTTTCGGGATCGCGCCGACTTCGGCCACTTCCCCGCTGAACTCGTGGCCGAGAATCAGCGGCCCTTTGCCTGTGGCCGTCTCGAGCGAGCTGGCGCCGTAGTAATAGGCAACGTCGGAGCCGCAGATACCGCAGGCTTTGACCTTGACGAGCACCTGGTCGTCGGCCGGCTCGGGAACCGGCACCTCTTTGAGCTCCATCTTGTTCGGTTCGTAGAACACTTGCGCTTTCATCGTCTTTTTCTTGCTCATGATTGATCCTCCTTGCCTGACCTTTCACACGGTCAAGGTTGTGGATATTCATCACGGTGTATCACGTGCGAGGGAATCCAAGTTACGCTTTCAATACTTCTCGGCATACGGCTTGAGGAACTTGAGCGCGGCCTCGGTCACTTCCCACGCCTGCGGCCAGAAGCACAGGTCAATTGTCCACCACTCGCCGTGGAATCCGGCGTCTTCGACAATGGCGGGGATGACTTCGTCGAAGTTGATCTTGCCCTCGCCGAAGGGGCGGTGCGTGCTGGTCTCGTCCCCATGGAGCGTGCCGTCCGAGTCAATCAGATGGATGTGACCGATCTTGCCTTTGAGTTTGCGGGCGAATTCCACCACGCCTCCCTTGAGCGTTTCCTTCTTGCCGTATTGCCGCGCGCCCACGACCGAGCACATGTAGGCATGGCACGTGTCGAACATCACCTTGAAGTTAGGGTGGTCCACTTCTTCGACGATCTGGATGACTTCGCTGGGTTTGTTGAAAATGAATCCCGGCTCGAACTCCCAGACCATCTTGATGCCGAAGTCCTCGGCGGCCTGCGCGCAACGCTTCCATTGGGCCACGATTCGCTTGCGGGCCTCGTCGCGCGCTTTGCCTTCGAGCGCGTTGGGCGCCTGGACGGTATCCACGCGGATGCTCGGCGAGTCCAGATCGAGGCACAGTTGCAAGTTCTTCTTGAATAGGTTGAAATAGAGGTCGCCCTTTTCGGCCTCTTTGGTGCCGGGGCCCGGTGTGGCCCAGAAATCGGCGGCCAGCCCCGAAACACCCAGTCCATTGGCGCGCAGGAGCGCTTTGACGCGGTCGCGGTCAGCTTTCATCGGATAGTCTTCCGGATGGATGTGCGGCCGGAAGGCGCCGATTTCGATGCCGTCCAGCCCGATCTCGGCGCACCGGCGGACGACGGCGTCGAACGGCACCGGATTGTTTTGATAGGGCCCAAACGCATACGCCCAGGTTCCGATGGAGATTTTTTTCGCCATAGCGGATTTCTCCTTTCTTCCCGATGAACGATGGCAATAATTGAGAAGCCGGCAGTTCAGGCGTCCGGCTGTTTTGCCCCGGTTTGTTGCTGCTTCTTGTAATCTTCCAGCTTGCGAATATGCGCGGTGGTGCCGTCGGCCAGCCGCTGCAACACCGTTTTGAGGGCTTCGGCGTCGCTATTCACGATCCGAAACAGTTCCTTTTCCATTAGCGAGTTTTCGATCTGCCAGGCCAAGGCCAACGCGTGCGCCGGTGTGGTGATGACTTGCGCATGGGCCTGCAGCACTTTCAGGTAGTCCAGGGATGTCTGCAGGGCGTGCAAATTGAACCGTGCTTCATTGAAGGTTGCGCCGCTTTGTTGTACTTGGGCAGCAAAGTCGCGAATCCAGTCGGCATGAACTTTTTCATCGCGGGCAATGTCCAGCCAGAACTCTTGATCAGCGGGAATCCGGCGGGCAAAAATCCGATAGATCTCCCCCACCGTTTCTTCATGCTGGATCATCAATGCCAGAACGTTTGGGATCTGTGAGGCTTGCGCCATGTTCAGGTTGTTCTTTGTCGTTTCGCTACAGAATTTTGGTTCCAGTTTTCATCATCTCCGCCCCTGGGGATATGTTCAATCGCTGTGACTGGACTTGCAGTAGCCACGGGCGGATTTCCCTTTCATTTCAGCAACATGCCCGGCTGAATAAACACATGCCCGGCGGCCCTTCCCCGTGCGAATCCGGCAGGCCACAAAATGCCCGGTCTACGCGCCCACAAACCGTTGCCGCCTATTGCACCGCCGGCGGATAGCAGCAAACCACTTCAAGGGCCTTCTTGCCGACGTTGACGATATCGTAGGCCGGCAGGCAACGCGGGATGAAATACGACCGTCCGCGGCGGATTTTTTTCGCTCCCCACGGCCCCCGCAACTCGCCCTCGCCGTTGATCCCGATCACGCAATAAAAGCCGCGGTCGTTGGGCATCGAAAGCGTGTCCTTCACGATCACGCGGCGCAGCCAGAAATACTTCCGCGCCTCTTTGGGAACGAGGTCATACTCGACGCCGCCGGGCTCCTCCCGATACACCACCGGCTTGCGCATGACGTAGTTTTCCAGATAGTCTTTCGGCATGGCCGAAAACTCGGCGGCTTCGAGCGCCGTATCCCAGTCCAGACCGCAGGCCCCGTCCTCGCGTTTGTAAGGATAGCCCTTCCACTCGGCGAGGATGTTCCAGTCGGTCGGTTCCTGGGGTTCAAGGATGCAAAGGCCCGAACCGAGGGAGTGAACTTTGCTGTCGCGCAGGAAGATCACATCGCCGACCTTTGGCCTTACTTCCCACATGTGTTTGCGCATGGTGGCCACGTCCTGGGCTTCCATCCACTGGCGGAATTGCTCTTTGGAGACATCCTTTTTGAACCCGATCCATGCTTTGGCCCCCGGGCGCGTGCCGACTACGACCCATGCCTCGTTCTTGCCATAGGGCGAATTGAGGTGCTTGCTCGAAAACTCCGGCGACGGATGCCAATGGACGGGGATGTGGGCGTTGGCGCCGACGTCAAAGATTTTCACCAGGATGCCCAGCTTGGGGCCAAATTTCGCCACATGCTCGGGGCCAAGAGTTTCGTGTGGAAATTTTTCGAGCAGCTCGGTAATCAGAACGCGCTTGCCGCCGGGGAGTTTGATCCGGCTGATGCCCTTGGTCGGCGGATTGGGCCGGCCCGGGGTCAGGGTGCGATTGGTCGAGAAAATCCACTCTTCCGAGCGGAAGTCGTCCTTGGGATTTTTCTCGCCCACGAACGCAGCGCGCAGCTTGCCGCCGTTGTAAAAATGCAGATACGTGTTGCGCGCCAGTTCGATCGGCGCCTTCAGCAGTGATTTCAGTTCGCTCTTGCTTGCCATCATCCTACCTCCTGAGCCTGGAAGCGACGGCACAGGCCGTCTTCCCCTCGTGCCAAAATGTACAGCCGGTCTTTGCGACGCGGCCTTTCTGCCAGCATTGCGATTTGCGAGATTGCCGATACTGCGAGGCCCGCAACGGGCTTTGTTCTCTTTACGGCCCTGTTCCTATATGCCCAAGCCCTTTTCCCATTCTCAAGAGTTTTCTTTAGGGCCGAGAGGGCACGGTCGAAAATAGACTCAGCCCGATCGGCGAAATCTCTTCCAGATGCCGCAAGCGGCCGGCGCGGGTCAACTGCCCGACGGCAGCGACCTGCTCGCGCGTAAGCAAAAGATAGTCGGGGCGGTATTCGTCAAGAAATTGTTCCAGGCGCCCTGGGCCGTTGTCCGAGGCGCTGAAGTCGGGCAGCAGAATCGCCGGCCGGTCGAAATAATAGTTGGCCGCAAACGGATCGGACGCCGCCAGCACAGCATCGCGCTCGACCACACGGTCCATCTGGAAACGAGCCACGCGCATGGCGCGCTCGACGTCTCGGCGCGACTGCACAGTTCCATAGACCCGCCCCAGCAACTCCGCATAGACCAATCCCGCAGCCCCGAGTATCAGAACCCATGCGGCGATGCGCAGCGGTTTGCGGGCAAGACAACCGATGGCGCGCTCGAGGGCTGCGGTCGCCGGGAAAACCAGCACGGCAAAACTGGGCAACATGAAGCGCCGCGGATCGAACGTGGCCCACACCATTGCGGGCAGAAGCGCGTGAAACAGCGACAGCGAATAGGCCGGCCCATAGCCGCCGCCGTTGCCGCTTTCCTCTTCCCGGATTTTTGAAGGCATTAGCGGCAGAAATGCAAATACGGAAAGCACCGACAGATAGTGTGCGCCAAACAGGTGCTCGAAATAGAGCGCCGTCTGTCGAGCGACCTTGCCCGCGACCTCTCCAAAATGCCCGGCAAGATACGGCAGCGGTCCGGGAAATTCCACGCCATAGCCCGCCGCCATCCCCTCGCTGATGTCGCCGACCACCAGATGAAACCTCTGCATCGAGTAGAAGGGATCGCCGCGAACAGCCGCCATTGCACCCCACCAGGGCAATAAAAGCAAGACCAGCACGCCCCAATAGCGCACCAGCGGGCCGAAAGCGCGATTCCATGCCCACCAGGCCGACAGTCCCAGCACAATCGCCGGCGCGCTCGGCCGCGTCAGCACGGCCAGGGCCGTCAACACCGCTGCCGAATACACCGACCGGCTCGATTGTGATTCCCGCCCGACCGCCAGCAGCAGGCCGAATACCCAAACTAGATACAACGATTCGCTCCACGGGTAAATCGAGCAGGCCACAAAGCCGGGATTGAACCCAAGCAGGCCGGCGGCAATGAGCGTCGCCCGCCAGGAGAGTCCAATCCTTCGCGCCCAGGCGCCCGCCAGAAGCATCGCTGCCGCCGACATTCCGACGGTGGCCCACTGGCAGGCGCGCGCGGGAAAATCGCCCCGGCAAAGAGGCGCGAGCATCAGCGGATAGAGCAGCGGCCGCTCGCCGAGTGCAGAATGCACCGCGGGATCGCGGGTGAAGAAATGCCACTTGATGCTATGCACGGCCCCCCGGCCGCGTGCGATATTTCGCGCAATATTGATGTAGTCGGCGGCGTCGGGGGAAAGGTTGTCCTGCCCCAAAAAGGGAATACGCACGGCAACCGACGCTGCTGTCAGAAGAGCCAATCCCAAAAGACCTGCAAGGCTTCGATCCATGCCTCCTCCCGTCCGGCTCTGTCAAAAACCGCAAAAACCTTCTATCCAGCGCAGTTTCAGGACGCAAGCGGCGAAAATTGTCTTGCACGCGGGCCGAACGCGTTTTTAGCTCGAGTCCGTGTTTGCAGTGGTCATTTCCCAGAAGGAGAAATGCGATGGCATCCGGACGCGCAAAGAAGAAAATCTTGTATCTGGGCGATTGGGTCATTCATCTCGGCCCGACCTACGTCGAAAGCCCCTTTGGCGGCCATATGAAAGGCACCGACGTTTTTTTTTACGGCGAACGTTTGGTCAAAGCGCTCGAATCGTCGGGCGAGTTTCAAGTGACCAGCATGGCCTCGTGGGATATTTACAATTCCGGCCCTGGAGTCTATGAAGACCTCCTGGCCACTCATGCCATTGTCATCATCAGCGACGTAACGTGCCATTGCATGCACCTTCGGCCGCAGTTTTTCAAACGCGGCGAACATGGCAAGACGGCGCTGGTCATGCCCGACCGTATCCGCCTGACGCGCGACTGGGTCGCCGACGGCGGAGCCTTGATGATGCTTGGCGGCTGGTCGTCGTTTTCGGGGTTCGGCGGCAAGGGCGCATGGGGGCGTACTTGTCTTGCAGAAGCGCTGCCGGTCGATTGTCTGTCAACCGACGACCTCGTCGAGTCGTCCGAGGGCTATGAGATTGTGGTTACCAAACCAAAGCATCCTATCGTAAAAGGACTTCCCTGGCGACAGTTCAAGCCAATTCTCGGCTATAATGAAACGTATCCGAAGCCCGCAGCCGAGGTGCTGGTCAAGGTCAAGGGCACGGGTCATCCGTTGGTGGCCTGCCATACTTACAAGAAAGGGCGCGTGGCCGTCTATACGTCCGATCCGGTCCCGCACTGGGGCCATAACTTCTGGACCTGGTCGGGCTACGATCGTTTCTGGCTGCAAATGTGCGAGTGGGTTCTGGGAAGGGTGTGAACTGGAAAAAATGGACGACACGGAGCAACATGGACTGCGGCCACAACCAAAAACCCGCAAGATGGCCAGATCTCAAGATGAAAGATTCTCAGGCGGCTGGAAATTCAAGGCAATCGTTTGTCGAGCGATGAGCCCATGCGGGAAAGCGGCACATGGCTGCCGCACTCCAAAATTTTTGCCTCGCAAATCTCTGATACTGCAAGACGGAATGCTATGGCTTTGGACTGCGGCAGCCATGCTGCCGCTTTTGCCCGACAAGTTCCCACGCACCCAACGCGGCCCGGAGCCACACGCAAACGCGGGTTACTCCAAAAGGATGTATGCATTGTGGCTAAATTTCTAGGCGAAAGAGTCTAAATGGAGAACACTCATGCCTGCACTTACTCTCGGCCACAGTCCCGATCCCGACGACGCGTTCATGTTCTATGCGCTGGCCAAAGGCCTGATCGAAACGGGCGACCTGCACTTCGATCATGTTCTCCAGGACATCGAGACGCTGAATCGGCGCGCCTTGCGCGGCGAACTCGACATAACCGCTCTCTCGCTTCATGCCTATGCCTATGTCGCCGACCGCTACGCGCTGCTGCGGTGCGGAGCCAGCGTCGGCGAGGGCTACGGCCCGCTGGTTGTGGCCCGCAACGCCATGACGCTCGAGGCGCTGCAGCGCTGCCGCATCGCCGTGCCGGGAACCATGACCACGGCCTTCTTGGGGTTGCGGCTGGCTCTGGGCGATTTCCCCTATGTTGTTCTCCCGTTCGATCGGATTCTGGAAGCCGTCGCCCTGGGTCAGGCCGACGCCGGCCTGATTATCCATGAAGGCCAATTGACCTATCACAAACAATCTCTGTGCAAGGTTCTCGATCTCGGGGAATGGTGGGCCGGCCAAACCGGACTGCCGTTGCCCTTGGGCGTCAATGCGGTGCGGAAGGATTTGGGCGCCGAACTCACGGTGCGCATTGCCGGGTTTGTGCGCCAAAGCATTGACTACGCCCTCGCCCACCGCGCCGAGGCCGTCCGCCACGCCATGGCCTACGCGCGCGACATGGACGAGACCCTTGCCGACCGCTTTGTCGGCATGTATGTGAACGATTTTACGCGGGACATTGGCGAGCGCGGCCGGCAAGGGATTTGCGAGCTCCTCGCCCGCGCCCATGCGGCCGGCATTGTCCCCCAACGTATTGAGTGCGAGTTTATCGGCGAACGAGCGAACGGTTGAGTTCGGAAAATAATCCGCGGGGTTCGCTCATCCGTTCGAGCGCAGCAGCCTTTCCACCAGCGTACGCGCCGACACAAATACCGACGCAACACCGCCGCCCGGCCGCGTCCAGTGGCCCGCCAGATACAGCCCCTCGATCGGTGTGAACGGACCGGGCCGGTCCAGGCCGATCTGTCCGGGCGTATGCGCCCAGCCATAAGGTGAACCCTGCAAATTGCCGGTGAAGTGTTCGATGGCCTGCGGGGTGACGGTTTCCGTAACCTGGAGGTGCTTTCGGTTGAGATGCGGCAAACATTTTTGTGCGCAGGTAAACAAACGGTCCGCCAATGCCGCGCGCAACTCCGGTGTCCATCCGCCGTCTGGCGCATACGGCGCCTTCACGCTTGCGCATACCGTGTGGCCGCGGCCGGACCGGACGGCTTCCCGGCCCACCATCGAGGGAACAAGAACAAAGCAGGGGGCCGAGGGATCGAATTGCCCCCGGTCCAGCGCTGCATACTCGCGCTCCAGATTGTAGTCCTCGAAAATCTCCTTGTTGCTGATGGGAGACCCGCCGAGGTCGTCGGCGGTCACCCCCCAGAAAGCGATGAAATACGAAGGGCTGGTCTGGAGGGAGGCAATTCGCCGAAGATAGGGATGAGCCGAGCGCAGCGGCGGGGTGAGCATTTGGCCAAACAGAATCGGCTGGGGGATCGAAGCAATCACCCGTCGCGCCGCAATCGCTTCGCCGTCCGTGGTTTCGACGCCGACGACCCTCCCGCCCTCGTGGAAAATGCGCGCAACCGCCGTGCCCCGTGCCAGTTCGCCGCCATGCCGCCTCAAGGCAGCCGCCAGCACATCGCTCAATGCCTGCGCGCCACCCCGCGCCACGAACACCCCCTCGTGAAAGTAATTCATCTCCATGTTTGCTACGGCAATGAACGAGGCGCGCGAGGGCGGCAGAGCAAAATACGCCGACCGCACGGCCAACACAGTCTTCAAGTGCGGATCGCGGACATGTTCCGACAGAACATCAGCAAGCGCTGCCCGCCGATAGCGGGCCAGAAGCGGAAAATCGCGTTCAAAGCGGGACGCTTCCCTCAGCGGAATCTCTACAGGTAACCGCCGAATCTCTGCGTAAAGGTTCTCCTGCAACCGCAAGTATTTCGCAACGCCTTCGCGCTCGCGCGGGAATTGCGCCGCCAGTGTTTCCTGATACTCACCCACCGATGCCGGCAAAATCACCACACGGTCGGGAAACCGGTGCTCGCGAGCGGGGTCCAGACGGCGAAACTCAATTTGGCCGGCCACGCCCAGCCGATGCAGCACCGCCCCAATTGCCCCGTCTTCTCCGCAACCGCTGTAGGATTGCACCGACAGGTCGAAGCGATAGCCCCGCCGCCAGAACGATACGCAGCATCCGCCCGGCGTCTTTTGCTTCTCGCACACGAGCACGCGCCAGCCGGCCTGCGCCAGTAGCGCCCCGCTGCACAGCCCCGAAAGTCCCGCCCCGACAATCACACAGTCGTAAGGCTGCGGCAGGACGCGGCCAATCGGCCGTGCTTGAGCTTTCTTCGCAGGCCGACGCCTTGCGCCGCCCACCTGGCTGCTCACAATTCAAACCCCCGAACAGGCTCCCAAAACGGAAAGAACACATACCATTGATCGAGATGGCAGCAAACGCGCCGCTCGAACCGGCGGGCCAACTCCTGCACGGCCGGCTGCAGGGTTTCGGGGGTGTTCTCCGCGGCCGGGGGGATCTCCACCGGAGGTTCGATGACCGCGCGGTAGCCTCTCCCCTCCCGGATCACAAAGCACGGCAGAACCGTGGCACCGGTTGCGCACGCCATCCGAATCGGCCCCACGGGGAACGCCACACGCCGCCCCAGATAGTCCACCTCGACCCCCTTCTCCCCGACCAGCCGATCGCCCAGCAAAGCTACAATGCGGTTTTCCGACAGCAACTTGCGAATCGTCAGCGCTGCCAAACGAACCCCATCGCGATTGACCACGCCAAGCCCTTGCCGCGTGCGCATCCAGTCGCGGAATTCCGTAATGCCGCTGTGCACTTTGTCCACCAGACCTACGACATGCACGTCGTAGCCGCCATGGCGCAAATGGACGCCGCCGAGTTCCCACAGCCCCAAGTGGCAGGTCATCAGAAGCGTGCCGCAGCCACGTCGAATCGAGGCATTCAGATGTTCAAGCCCTTCGCGGCGGGTCACCCAGCGGGGCATCGAACGCCGCGTGACCGTCGGCAACAAAAAATAGTCGGCGATATAGGCGCCGAAGTTGGAAAAGAGGCGTCGGGCAATGCGTTCGGGGTCTTCGTGCGTGCGGCCGCAATACTGCAACACTGCTTCGATATTGCGTTGGGCCGCGTCGCGCAAGTGGCGTAAGCGGCGCCGACCCAGCCACGGCAGAATTATGCGGCCGATTGTGCGCGAAACCGGCCGGGTCAACACTCGACCGAGCCACGCCATTCGTTTGTAGAATTGAAAATCCAGCTGCACGCCAACGCCCCCTCGCAATGCGCGCTGACCGTAAAACCCGGCGCAGTTGCCTTCAAGACATTTTCCAAAATCCCGCACCTCTCGGCTCATTTCGGGATTGAAATCCGCAACGCAGCTTTGCTATGGGCTTCCCCGCAGGGTGAACAACGATATTCCTATTTCGCGCGGCGTTCGCAGGAGGTAGGGATGATGAAGTCCCAACGCAGGCGCCGGCACATGCTGTGTTCGGCCGCCGTAATCGCACTTGGTATGTTCTTGTTCACCATTTGCCCCCCGCGCCCGGCACAAGGCGCCGTAAGCGGCGAAACCAATGTAACGCTTCGGACCTATCTGTGCCGCGAGGCAACCAAGATCACCAACGGCGCGGTCCATGATTTCCCCCAAACCGCCGATATCTGGGCCGGCAAGCGGCCTAAACGGCTCCAGCAATACTACGAAATGATGGGCATTGATCACTTGATGGCTATGCCCCAGCGGCCGCCGCTCAATGTCAAGATCACCGGCACGCTCGACCGCGAGAAGTACCGAATTGAAAAACTTTACTACGAGAGTCTTCCCCAACTCTACGTCACGGCCAACCTGTATATCCCGAAAGGCCTGTCGGGCCCCGCGCCGGCGGTTCTTTACGTCTGCGGCCATTCCCCCGGACAAAAAGTGCCCTATCAGCCCCATGCACGGCGGTGGGCGGAACTGGGTTTTGTTACATTGATAGTGGATTCAATTCAGTTAGGCGAAATCCGCGGCTTTCACCACGGTTGTTACCGCGAGGGATGGTTCAACTGGTACAGCCGCGGCTACACGCCGGCGGGCGTGGAACTCTGGAATGGCATTCGGGGGATTGATTTACTTCAGGCTCGGCCCGAAGTGGACCCGCAGCGCATCGGCGTCACCGGCATTTCGGGTGGGGGTGCCATGAGCTGGTGGCTAGGCGCGGCCGACGAGCGTGTCAAAGTCGTCGCCCCGGTGTGCGGCACGGGCACGATGAAGTCGCATGTCGTTGACCGGACAGTAGATGGCCATTGCGACTGCATGTTTTTCATTAATTATTACGGGTGGGACCTGGCCGACGTGGGCGCGCTGATCGCTCCGCGGCCTCTGCTGGTCGCCTCGGCCAACCGCGACGGACTTTACTCCATTGAATCCATCCGCGAATGCTGCGGCTGCATCGAACAGCTGTATAAGCGAATCGGTGCTTCGGACAAGTTCAAGTTTGTCGAAACCCCAGGACCTCATTCCTATCACCCCAAGTCCCGCACGGAAATCTTTGCTTGGTTCATCAAGCATCTGATGGATCGGGACGTCAGGCCCGAGACCATCGCCGACGTGGACACGCGCAACGAAGCCGAAAAAGACCTCCTGGTCTATGGTGACAATCCGCCGGCCGACCAGCGCGTAACCACCGTTCAGGATTGGTTCATCCCCCTGGCCGAGCCGCCGGCCGTCACCGACATGACCTCGCTCGATGTCGCCCGCAAGCGGATCGTCGAGGCCTTGAAGCAAAAGACCTTCCACCACTTTCCCACCCGACCGACCTATTTGCGCGAGCGGGTCATGATGCGCGACGATCAAGGCAGCTCCAATTCGAGGATCCTTTTCAACCCTGACGAAGGTTTTGAACTGGTCGCCAACCTGCGCGTTCCTCGAGCTGCCCGCGAACTTCGCCGGGCTCCCTGTCTGGTTTGGCTGCGCAGCCCTCGCTCTGCGCGCGGCGAGGCCGAAAGCGCGGTCGGCCGGCTCGACCCCAAATGGGCGCGGCTGATTGTCAACACCCGTGGCGTCTGGGAAACCTCGTGGGGCGAAGATCAGCAATGGCATCTGCGCCGGGCCTCGGCCATCATTGGCCGAACCATCGCCTCGATGCGCGTTTATGACGCCCTGAGGGCGCTCGAATTGGCCCGCGGTCTGCCCGAAGTGGACCCCAAGCGCGTCGGTATCGGCGGCGACGGCGAAATGGCTGTTGTGGCGGCTTATGCGGCGCTGCTGGACGGCAAAGTGAGCGCACTTGTTCTGTCCAATCCGCCGGCGTCGCTGGACTTGCCCAGCGCCAAGGACGGCACCGGTCCAGCGACTGAATTGCTGGGCGCTTTGCGGATCGCCGACATTCCCGTCGCAGCGGGCTTGGTCTGTCCGGCAAATCTTGTGTTTGTCGGCCAACCTCCGGACTCGTACAATTGGGCCATCGAGACGTATAAGAAACTCAATCTGGCGTCCAAAGTTGCTATTGTCCCGAATCTGGGCGCATGGAAAGCGGACTGATGCGGACTTATGAATCACCGGAACAGCACGTCGCCAAAAGCCCATTCCATCAAGCAGAAGGTTGACAGGTGGACGCGTTTCCGCTAGCGTAGAAACGCCGTGATTTAACCCTGCGGTAGGAGCTTTTATGCCTATTCAAATCTATCGTATCTCGTCGGGTTGCTATTCGGAAATCTATGTGACAGCGATTCCTGATGCGGGGGGGATCTGGTCAGACCAGGTTCAACAAGTTTTCGCTGCCTGCGGGCAGGCCCTCCAAAACGCCAACGCCCGAATCCTTCAGGAACGCATCTTTGCCACCGAGGCGCTTCTGGACAATCTTGAACCCATCCGCCGCCGCGCTTATGGTCCGCTGGACGATGGCATCCCACCAACGAAACTGGCCGTGCCCGCTGGTTCCACGGGCGAGTTTGCAGGGGTTCTCATTCATGCCGTTTGCAGTGAGAAATCCCCCGAGCCGTTTCGGGCGCCGGGGCCGGTTTGGGGACGGACGGTGAACTTCGGCGACCGCATCTATGTAGCGTTGTCGGGCATTGCGGCACCCGACGCGGGGGACGCCGAATCGCAGGCCCGCGCTGTCTTTGAGCGCGCTGCAGCCGCATTGAGACAAATCGGCGGGGATATGCGCTCGGTCGCACGCACGTGGGTTTGGCTCGACGATATTCTCTCCTGGTATGGGAAGTTCAACCAGGTGCGCAACCGCTTTTTCAGCGAATGCGGAATCCTCGACGGCCGGACCGAACGCAGCTGCCCGCCCGCGAGCACGGGCATCGGCGTCAGCCTGGCCGGCCGGCCCAAGTGCGGTCTCGATGTCGTGGCAATTGTTGGGGAAGGCAGTGAGATTCGCCACTATCAGGCCGCCGGCCATCAGGATTTTGCCCTCAAGTATGGTTCGGCTTTTTCACGCGCCGCATCCGCCCATACCCCCGGCGGCGAAACCGTCTATGTCTCGGGAACCGCCGCCATTGACGCGAAGGGCGCAACGGAACATGTGGGCGACCCGCGCGCACAGATCGAGGATACGCTGGAGCACGTGCGGGCGGTGTTGCGCGACATGAACTGCCGCAACAAGGACGTCGTGCAGGCGATTGTGTATTGCAAGACGCCCGAAGTCGAGCACGTGTTTCGGAGCATGAAGCCTGCCTTGAGCTGGCCCCACGTCACGGTGCTGGCCGATGTTTGTCGCGATGATCTGCTGTTTGAGGTGGAAGCGACAGCCATGCGAGGCGCGCGCCGGCTGAAATGAACCGAGAGAAGTCGGACAGGTCGGACAAGTCAAACAGGCCGGAGGCGTCCAAGCGTGTTTCAACAAACCCATATCCTGGTTCTGGGTCTTCTCGTCTGGACCGTTGCGGGCGCGCGCGATTGCGCCTCCGCGGTAAACCCACATGCGCTCCCATGGGAACCGTCCTACAAGATCAAACCATCGGAGACGCATCGCTTGACCCTTGCCGACGTAGTGGGGCCGGACGGCATTGTCTATCCCAACTGGACAAAGTGCGGCGTGCAGGGCGGAATTCCCAGCGTCAAGGTCGCGGCCACGATTGAAGAATTCGGCGGAAAGGCGAACGACGACGGTGATGATTCGCGCGCGCTCGATGAAGGTTGTGCAGCAGTGGGCAAGCGCGGCGGCGGCGCACTGCTTCTGGGCGAAGGCACTTACTATCTCGACCGGCCGGTGACCATCCGCCATAGCGGCGTGGTGATTCGCGGGCGCGGTGCCGACAAGACGCGCATCATTTTTCGCTATGCCCTGCCCGCCTCCGGCATCGGTTTCTACTGGCCGCCGGCCAACGGCCGCGTCGGACCCGAAACGCCGATCGAACTGCACGCGCGGCCAACCGACCTTCAAAAAATGACCGTTTATGTGGACAACACGGCGGTCGGAACGTGGTCGCGCAGCCAGCATTCCGGCAATACGTTTGATTTCACAGTCCGCCTCGGACGCGGGCTTGCGGGGATTCCGGCCGGCGCACACACGCTCAAGGGCGTTGCGGAATATGGCAACAAGAGCATTCTCACAACGGAAATCCCGATCACGTTCGATCCATCGCTGCGCAACGAGCCGCCGGTTCCCAGCACGGAAGCGGCCATCACGTTCTTGGGCGAACGCACCAGCGCTCCCGAGCTGCAACTGGCGCGCGACGGCAAGCGCGGCGACACGGTGCTGACGCTGAAATCGGCCAGAGGACTGCGCGCCGGCGATTGTATTTTCATCGAAGGGCCGGCCACAGAGCGCTGGAAGAAACTCACGCAGTGCGCTTGTCCGTGGGGCATCTATCGGCAATATATGGCAGTGGTGGAGAAAGTCGAAGGCAACGTCATTACGTTGAATCAGCCGCTGCGCATCGAATTCCCCGTCATTGACGGGTCCTACGTTCAAAAGATCAATCCGATCCGCAATTGCGGCATCGAGGATTTGTACATCGAGCAGACCGAAAATCTCTGGATCAGCAGCGTGATCTTTCAACACGCCTGGAACTGCTGGGCGCGCGGGGTGACGGTGAAAAAATGCGGACGCCACCCTGTCTATGCCTTGTCGGCCAAGTGGTGCGAAATCCGCGACTGCACGTTCGACGACGCGTGGTTCAAGGGCGGCGGCGGCACCGCCTACACCGGCTGGCAGTCATCCTTCGACTGCCTGATGGAAAACGTCGTGACCCACAAGATGCGCCATGCGCCGCTCTATCAGTGGGCGGCCAGCGGGTGCGTGATCCGCAAAAGCGTCTTCCACGAGAGTGACGGCCAGTGGCACGCGGGATGGACGAACGAAAACCTGTTCGAGCAATGCGTGATCGAATCGGTCCAGGGACACGGCGGCTACGGCTACGGAATGTGGGCCTCGCCGCCGAGCGACAAGGCGCACGGCCCGAACGGCCCGCGCAACGTGGTGTATAACTGCGACGTGTCGTCGCCGCGCGCCGGGCTCAAGATGGGCGGCATGAACGAAAACTGGCTGATTCTCTACAACCGCTTTGTCGTCGGCGACGAGCAGGGCGTGTTCGTCGGCACAACCAGTTTCGATCATATCATTCGGGGCAATGTCTTTGTGCTGAAGGACGGCAAGTCGCCGATGGTGTTTCTGAGCCAGCCCAGTTGCGTGGGTGTCGAGATAGTGGGCAACCGATTGTACGGCGGCAATGGCCAATTTGTCGCCGGAAAAGCAAAAGCGGCTGTCATGGAAGGCAATCAAGCCTTTCCTCTCGGCGAAGCGCCGCGCCCCCAGCCGCCGGTGCCCTCGATTTATGCGTGGCAGAAAGAGCGGGCAAAACAAAAATGAAACGCACGGACGGCATGGACGGAACGGACAACATGAGCGGCATGGACATTCGCGCTCTTCCCCTTGTCCAGTCTAGCCATGTTGTCTGTTCTTTTCAACCATCATGATCACTGAAATCCTGCACAACATTGCCTTCCGTCCCGACTTCGACGCGCTTTGCCGGGAGCTCCATTTGAAGCGCGACTCGCCGCCGGCCGACGAACTGGCGCACTTGCTTGCCGAGGCAGGCCCTGTCGCGCGCCCCAAAGCCCTCTATCGTCTGGCACAGGTTCAGTCCTGCACCGACAGCACGGCGGTCATCGAGGGCATTCCATTCGCCAGCCGTGTGCTGGCCGTCAATCTCAAGCCTGTCAACCGGGTGTTTGCGTTTGTCGCCACGTGCGGTGTCGAAATCGAGGCGTGGTCGCAAACCATCGAGGGCACGCTGCGCCGGTTTCTCGCCGATGCGGTCAAGGAGGCCGCGCTTTCCGCGGCCACCGAAGCGCTGCAAAAACATCTCGACGCCCGTTATCGCCCGGGGCCGTTGGGGATGATGAATCCGGGCTCTCTGGACGACTGGCCGACGTCCGCCCAGCCAGATCTGTTTCGCCTGGTCGGGGACACCCGCCGCACCATTGGCGTCGAATTGCTCGACAGCTGCATCATGTCGCCCATCAAATCGGTTTCGGGAATTTTCTTTCCCACGGAGGCTGGATTTGAAAGTTGCCGGCTGTGTCCGATGAAAAACTGTCCGAAGCGCCGCGCACCCTACGACGAAGCGCTGTGGGAGCAGAAATACAGGCGCAGCCACTAATGGGCGGCGGCCTTGGAAAGCCGGCCGCCCGATCTGACTTGTCCGACTTGTCCCACTCGCCCGACAGTTCTACTGAAACGCCTCAATTGCCGCGGCTAGGTTCTGCAGATAATACAAATCGCCTTTGAAGCGCGTCGTGTCCACATAGCGTGCAAAGTCGCGCCCCCGCTTGCCCAGCACCCACGATTGGGCCAGCACATTGCCGCTGTGATGCTGCAGTGGACACAAGCGCTGCTCGGTGGCCGACTGCTTGGGCGCCTCGCTCAAATACCATAGCGGCATGGAGTAGTCGAGATGATCGAGATAGATTTTGCACTCGCCGCGCGCAAAGCGGCCAAGCAGCCGTCCCACCTCTTCCGTCAAATCATAGAAGGGCGGAATTTCCTGATTCTGGTGAACTACCATGGCAAGCGGGCCGCGGCCGATAACCGCGCACTCGCTGTCTATGTGAAGCAGAGTCCGGTTGTCGTCTTTTGCATCCCCGCGCAGCATCCCCGAACGATACATTTCGGCGAGGCAGCGAGCATGAGCGATCCGAGCAAGAGCGAGTTTGGCAACAAGGTAGCGGCCAAGCGCTTTGTCTCCTTCCCAGTCGAAGCGTTCGGCGAGGCGCGTGAAGCCGATGGCGCCGGCAAGCCAGCGATTATAGGTAGCCGCCCCTTGTAGAGTGTAGTAGAAAACCGAGTGAACGTCTTTGGCCTCGCGGATTCGCACGGGGCCGCAAATCGCCCAGTCTTGATTATCGAGAAGTTCGCGGACAGCGGCGACGGCTTTTTCGCGCAGCGCCGGATCGGGTTTCTCGCCCGTGAGCGCGTAGTATTTTTCGACTCCGTAGAGGTCGTGCAGGAAATTGCCCTGACGAAAGGCGCGGTCGCGCGATACAGCGTAATCGAGGTTGCGCGTGATATCGTCCCACGGGAACTCATAGGGCGTTCGCGTTGCGCCGGTGCGATAGGTTTGCGGGCTGATCTGGAATGGCGGATTCAACTTCCACTCGGCCTTCAGGTAGTCCTTCGCCTTTTTCCGCAACGGCGGCGAAAGATACGGATACGCTGCGCTCAGAGTCTGCGCCAGTTCCGGCGAGCCCGCCCAATAAAAATGCGAGAACCACGTGCTGCCGATACCGCCATAAATGTAAAACAGCGGCGCGAGGTGTCCGGCCTCGATCATTTCGGCCACATGCTGCTCGAGTTTTTGCTGATAACCTCTTGCCGCTTCTGAAAGCGGGGACGTTGCTTTTTTTGCTCCAACCTGCTCCCCCACCCTCTCGACCTCGCAGGCATACGAATCGCCGCCCGGGATCATCATCGCCTTGCCGCAAAAGTCCATCCATTGCGCGTCAACCGGTTTGACTGCTTTTCCATTTTGCAGAAAGCGAAGCGGCGCCTTATCCCCGAGCGCCAGAGCCATCATCGG
>JADFCW010000083.1 GCA_017161705.1 Candidatus Sumerlaeota bacterium
ACGCCGCCCATCCGCATCGCCGACGCATGGAACGGCGTCGGCGGTTTTCGGCTTCTGCTCAAGGACGGCCGCAATGTGGCTGCCCAGGACGTGCGCCATCCCCGCACGGCTGTCGGCATCTCCAGAAATGGCCGGTTTCTCTTCCTGGTCGTACTCGACGGCCGGCAAAAAGGGTATAGCGAGGGGGCTACAACCGCGGAAATGGCCCAGTGGATGCGCGCATTCGGCGCATGGGACGCCTTGAACCTCGACGGCGGCGGCTCGACCGCCATGGTGGTCGAGGGCGAACAAGGCAGCGCGCGAGTGCTTAACC
>JADFCW010000084.1 GCA_017161705.1 Candidatus Sumerlaeota bacterium
CGTCCCATTGATATGGGTATTCCGGGCAAACAGCGCGTGGTAGCCAATCATTTGGGGGTTTACGCGCGGTCGCTCGAAAAGACCCGGCAACAAGGCGCTAAATGAGCGGTCTGGGCGGATTTTGCTGCTTCACTATTCCCCAAAATCAATCCGGCACGCATCTTGCATCCATTCTTGTGTCTGGTTTGTTGTCTGTCTCGCTTCAATTAACAACCGGAAGCCAATTGTCTATGCAAGCCTTCTGTCACAACCGAGAAGATCTCCGCAGAACGGCCTATTAGAACTAGATGAGATACTAAGCAAAGCGGTAGCATGGCTACACGCAGTCCAAAAGAAAAACGCTTTTTTCGCGTTTTCGGGAAGCTCGCTTTGGATCGTCTGGGAAGAAATCATCGTCCGGCGGATCCTGGAAAATCATGTTCAATCCTGTGCAACAGCATCTTCCCTGCCGCCAGTTGCGGCGCGCCGGTCTTTGGACTGAACCACTGCCAACGGCGAGTGAACAAGGCGGGTCCGGCATGAGATATGCGCGGTTGGTTCTTGTGTGCATGGCAGTCTTTGCTATGTTGGCAGCGTGCCGCCGCGTGGTGGTGCCCCAGGGAGAGCCTGCCGAGCGGGCACGGGCCGAAAGCGAAGGCGCACCGTTTGCGCTTCCGGTCGAGCAACGCCGCCTGCCCGACCTTTCCAACTCCGCAACCCTGACGCGCGTTCTCGAATATGCATACAATACCAACGGCGATCTTGAGGCCGCTTATCGCGACTGGCGCGCAGCGATCGAGCGGGTCGTACCCGCCGGCTCGCTACCTGACCCGCAGGTGCAGTTTCGCGCGATGTTCGGTCCGGACGCCATGACGGATGCTTTTGGAGCACAGTGGCAGCAGCTGCGGCTCGGCGTCAGCCAGGAACTGCCCGGCCGCGGCAAGCGAAAAGCGCGCGCCGAACTGGCGCTGGGCGAGGCCCAGGCTGCCGGTCAGCGTTTCGCCGCCGCACGATTCTCGCTGCGGCGCAAAGTCATCCAGTCCTTTGCCGATGCCGTACTCAACGCGCAGCTCCTGCAGGAAACTTCCGAAACGCTCCGCTTGCTCAGGAGCGCCTACGACGTGGCCACACACCGCTATCATGCTATGACGGAGAAGGGGTTAGGCGAAAGCCTGCCGGACCTTCTAAAGCTGGAAGTGGAAATTCAAACTGTCGAAAGCGAACAACGCTCGCTGCAGATCGCCGGGCCCAAGCTGCGGGCCGAACTGAATGCCCTCCTGAATCGCCCGCCCGACGCGCCTCTGGCGCCCCTGCAATGGCCGGCGATCCAGCGGCCGGAGGCCTCGGATGCCGATTTGTTTGCCCGGGCTGTTCAGAACAATCCCGACCTCGAGGCTTTGCGCAAGGAGGTCGAGGCGAAGGGGGTGGCGCAAGTGCTGGCCGAGTTGGAAAAACGGCCCGATTTCACGGTCGGCGCCATGATGAACGCCCAGCGCGGGGATGTGTGGCAATATATGCCAATGCTCGAAGGCGGCATGACGCTGCCGGTCAATCGCGCGCGGATTCGGGCCGGTATCGCCGAGGCGCTGGCCGCCCGCCAGGCCGTTGAGGCTCGATTGCGCGCCGCTTCCGCCGACACACAGGCCCGCGTCCTGATCGCCCTGGCAGGCGTGCGCGACGCCGAGCGGATTCTGAGCGACTATCGCGCGCGCATTCTCCCCAAGACCGAGGAATTGCTCGCGACGCAAATCACCGCTTATGGAAGCGGAGGCGGCGATCTTCTCGACATTCTGGACACGCAGCGCCTGCTTGTGGACTTCCGAAAACTTGTCCTGCGCGCCGAGGCCGATCGCCTGCGCTATCTCGCCGAGCTCGAAGAGGTGATCGGCGAGGACTTGTTGGATTTTGGGAAATAGATCCGAGCGACCGGTCGGATCCGACCGATCCGACTCAATCCGCAGAGCTAAGCTCATGATCGAACGCCTGATCGAATATTGCTGCCGCAACCGCGCCGTGGTGATCATCGCCTTTATCGGTCTGACCGCCCTCGGCATTTATATCCTGCTTCACACGCCCGTGGATGCCATTCCCGATCTGTCGGAGAATCAGATCATCGTCTTCACCGACTGGATGGGGCGCAGCCCACGCGAGATCGAGGACCAGATCACCTATCCGCTGTCGGTGAACCTGCAGGGGCTGGCGGGCGTCAAAACCATCCGCTCGTCGTCCGAGTTCAATTTTTCGATGATCAACATCATTTTCGACGACTCGGTGGATTTTTACTTCGCGCGCACACGGGTGCTCGAACGTCTTGCTTTGGCCTCGACATTTCTGCCGCAGGGCGTCGCGCCCTATCTGGCGCCCGACGCCACGGCGCTCGGCCAGATTTTTTGGTATACGGTCGAGGGCGAAGGCTACGACCTCGGCACCCTGCGCGGCATCCAGGACTGGTATGTCCGCTATCAGTTGAACTCGGTTCCGGGCGTTGCCCAGGTGAGCACGGTCGGCGGTTTCCCAAAGGAATATCAGATTGACGTGACGCCCGAGCGTCTGCGCGCCTACAACGTGACGCTCGGCCAAATATTTGCAGCCGTGGCGCGCAGCAACAGCGCCGTCGGCGGCGGCGTGGTCCAGAAGGGCAGCGCCGAATACCTCATTCGGGGCGTGGGCTGGCTCCGCTCGCTCGACGACATCCGCAACACTGTAATTGTCGAGCGAAAGGGCGTGCCCATTCGCGTCGGCGATGTGGCCGTGGTTCAGGTCGGCAGCGGTTTCCGGCGTAGTATTTTGGAGAAAAACGGCCGCGAGGTCACCGGCGGTGTGGCGATGATGCGCTACGGCGAGAATCCGCTCGAGGTGACGCGGCGCATTTATGACAAAATCCGCGAGCTGCAAAAAGGGCTGCCCGACGGTGTTCGCATTGTTCCCTTCTACGACCGGACGCGCCTGATTCATGGCGCAATTCACACGGTCACGCACATTCTTGCCCACGAAATCCTGATTGCCGCTCTGGCCATTTTGCTCATCCTTACTCACCTGCGAAGCGTGTTTGTAGTCGTTGTCACGCTGCCGCTTTCCATTCTGATTGCCTTCCTGCTGATGCGTTGGCTCGGCATCTCTTCCAACATCATGTCGTTATCGGGCATTGCTATTTCAATCGGTGTGCTGGTGGATCAGGCGATCGTGATGCTGGAAAACGCAACGCACCACCTGACAGCGAAATTCGGCGACCGCCGCATCGAGGGCGACACGACGGAGATTGTGGTCGGTGCGCTCCGCCAGGTGGGCCGCCCCATCTTCTTCTCCGTGGTGATCATGGTCATTTCTTTCTTGCCGGTGTTTGCGCTGTCGGGCCAGGAAGGCAAGCTGTTTCATCCGCTGGCCTTCACCAAAACGTTCGCGCTGATCGGGACGGCGCTGATTTCAGTGACGCTGGTTCCGGCGCTCATCCCGCTGCTGGTTCGCGGACGGCTTTCGCGCGAGGAGCACAACTGGATCATTCGCAGCGTCGTCGAGATGTATCGCCCCGTTCTCCACTTCCTGCTGCACAAACCCAAAACCGTCATTTGGCTGTTCGTCGCCCTTCTGGCGTTCGGCTTTTATCTGGCGCGCCATCTGGGGCGCGAGTTCATGCCGCCGCTCGACGAGGGGAGCATCATGGACATGCCGGTAACCGCGCCGCGGGCGTCGGTTACCAAGGTGGCCGACGATCTGAAATGGCGCAATGCCTTGCTGCGCGGTTTCCCCGAAGTCGAGTCGGTTGTCGGCACGGCCGGCCGCGCCGACACGCCCACCGACCCCGCGCCGCTCGACATGATCGAAACGATGATCAATCTGCGCCCGCGCACCCACTGGCTCAAGCGCCATCTGCGCGAGGAAGACGCCGCGGCGGAAGCAGCGCAGCGGCTGGCCGATCTGCAGGCCGCCGGCGTGGCAAAACCCTTTGAAAGCGCTGCAAACCAAGAAGCGTTTATCCGCACCGTCGCCGAGGCGTCCCGCGCAAAATTCGATGCAGTCATGCGCTCCGAGCTGACCCGGCGTCTGATTGAATTCGAACACAGCCTTGCCGCCGAGTGCGTGCGCTTCGTTGCTGAGCGTCTCTTTGCGCAGATTGACCGGCGGGGCGGCTGGGCGCGTGCCTTCAATGCCGCCGACCGCGCGGCATTGGTTGGACAGTTGCTTCCAGGCCATCAAAAGGATTTCGTCGCCCCGCCGCTTCTGCTCGACATCGAGCAGCTGCTCTCGGACGCCTTGGACGCTCTGCGGCACGACAACCGGTTGACAACGACCGCGCTAGCCGAAGCGCTTGCCCCTGCTCCCTCGCTCCCGCAAAGCGCTTTGGCGCTTCTGAAGGAGTCGTTTGGAATCCTCCGTCGGGATTTTGCGCAACAAACTGCCGCGGCCCTTGAACGCTTTCGCGATGCGCAAATGCGGGCATGGGTCAAGCAGACCAATCAGGCTCTGTTCGACCGCGCCATGGTGGAGTTTGAGCGCGCTTTGTTCGAGCAAATCGAATCGGCGGCCCAGATGGACGGGCTGTGGAATTCCGCCGCCGCGGCGCAATTCGATCCCCGCGAGGCGCATCTTCGGGTATGGGCCGGAAAACTCGCCCGGCGTGTTTTCCTCTGGCAGAAGACCAAAAGCGAACTGGTTGCCGAACTCGATAGCGCCGTGCGCCAATTGGGCTGGGCCAATATCTGGACGCAGCCGATCATCAACCGCGTGGACATGCTCGCAACGGGTGTTCGCACGCAAATCGGCGTGCAGGTGTTCGGCAAATCGCTCGAACAGATTCAGCAAGTCGCCAACGACGTTGCGCGTGTACTGCGCGACGTGCAGGGCGCGGTGGACGTGGTGGCCGACCAGACTGTCGGCAAGGGCTATATCGAGATTGAGGTGGACCGCGAGCGGGCCGCCCGCTACGGCGTCAGCGTCGGCGATATTCAGGACGTCATCGAGGTGGCGCTCGGCGGAAAGCCGATCACCACCACCGTGGAGGGCCGCGAGCGCTATCCTGTGCGGCTGCGCTATGCCCGCGACGATCGCCTCGACGAGCAGTCTATCCGGAACCTGCTGGTTTCGGGCGGTGGCCTGGGCGGGAGAGCCGCATCGGCCATGCCGGAATCGGCGGGCAGCGAAGGCATGGCGGGAGCGGGTGGCGGGGGCGCGCTGCGCCGCCTTCCGGCTGTCTATCTGGCGGATGTGGCGGACATCCGGGTGGTCGAAGGGCCGGTGATGATCAAGAGCGAGAACGGGATGTTGCGCTCCTACGTGCAACTGAACGTACGAGGTCGCGACATCGTTGGATTTGTCGAGGACGCGCAGCGCACCGTCGCCGCCAAAGTCCACCTGCCGGAAGGCGCGTATTTGGGCTGGACGGGGCAGTTTGAGCATCAGGTGCGGGCGCGCAGGACACTGCGCATTGTCTTCCCGGCAGTGATAATTTTGATCTTCTTGATTCTCTATATGACCTACAATGATTTCGCGCACGCTGTCCTGATGATGCTGGCGGTGCCGGGCGCTTTGGCCGGCGGCGTGATTTTTCAAACCCTTTTCGGCTATAACTTCAGCGTCGCCGTATGGGTCGGCTATATTGCCTGTTTCGGCATGGCCACCGAAACCGGTATTATCATGCTGGTCTATCTGCGCGATGCGATTGCTGCGCGCGGGGGGCTGGAAAGCATCGCCAGTCTCGAAGCGCTCGAAGAGGCGGTCATGACCGGCGCGGTTCATCGCCTTCGTCCCAAACTGCTGACGGAAGGCACGGCCATAGTGGGGCTTGCCCCGATGCTCTGGGCGCGCGGTGTGGGGGCCGAGGTTATCGCGCCGATGGCCGCGCCCGTGCTGGGCGGACTGTTGATCGCCGACGAGGTGATTGATATTTTTCTCCCCGTGCTTTTCTATCATGTCGAAGCACGGCGGTGGAGGAAGATTCATGGGAAAAAGTAGGCGGTAAGAGAGGAAAAGTCGAACATGCGGAGTGAACGAGGCGGACAAAAGGGACGGGAGAAAGAATAAAAGTGACCCTTCCTCCGCCATCTATTTTGTCCGCGTGAAGGGAAACCATCGGTGCCTTTGGCCGCAATCCAAAAGGTCCTCGCAGGATGGCTAGATTTCAAAATGAAAGATTCCAGGGCGGCCGTAGCAGCCGGGGCAACGTTTGTTTTGCGACGAACCAAGACTGTAAAGCGGCAGCATGGCTGCCGCAGTCCAAACCATTCGCTTTGAAAACTTCTGATACTGCAACGCGGAATGCTGCGTTGGAGTGTGCGGCAGCAGAGCCGCCGCTTTTGGCCGACAAATTTCGACCCACCGAACGCGGCCTGCCGCTATGACCAAGCGTGGGATGCTCGATAAACATGTATGCACTTTGGCTAGACCTTTAAGCAAAGGAATCCAACTGCAATAAGGGAAATCTCATGAGCACAGCGCCATCGAAATCGCGCGGCTTTCTCGGCCGCCTTCTGTTCTTTTTCAAACTGCTCGAAATCCGCCTCCGTTTTGTTGCGCTCCTTGTCCTGACCGGAGTGGTGATCGGCTACTGGGACACCCTTCAAAACCACATTGAGCGGTGGCAACGGACGCATCGGGCGGCGACGTCCGACGCCGCCGGCCTGACCACGCCATCGGCTGACACCGAGTGGTTCTGTCCCATGCACCCATTTGTCCTGCGTGACCGGTTTGACCAATGCCCCATTTGCGGCATGAACCTCGTCGAACGCCGCAGGAGCGGGCCGACGCAACTGCCCGAAGGGGTGATCACGCGCGTGCAGGTTTCGCCCGAACGCATTCTGCAGGCCGGGGTCCACATCGAGCCTGCAGCCTATCGGTTGCTGTCGCGCACCGTCCGCGCCTACGGCACCATCGAGTTGGACGAAACGCGCGTTGCGAAAATTATCGCGCGCTTTCCCGGCCGTGTCGAGGAACTGATGGTCAACGCCACGGGGCTCGAGGTCAAGACCGGCCAACCGCTCGTCCGCATCTACAGCCCGCGCTTCCTGTCGGCGGTCCAGGAATACCTTCAAGCGCTGACTGCTCAGCGCGACGCTGAAAAATCCCCTGCTCTTTCCGACGACGCGCGCCGCCGCGCCCGCGATCTCGCCGACTACGCCCGCCGCCGACTCGCTCTGGCCGGCTTTACTGATTCCCAGCTGGACGACATTGCCTCGACGGGCAAGGCCAGCGAATATGTCGCGTTCTACTCGCCGCTGGCCGGAACAGTTCTCGAAAAGAACGTTCTTCTCGGCCAGATGGTGGACGAAGGCACCACGCTTTATACGATTGCCGACCTGTCCACGCTGTGGATTCAGGCACAGGTAGTCGAGGCCGACATCGGATTGGTCAAGCCGGGCATGTCGGTCGAAGTCGAGGCCGCGGCCTATCCGGGCGAGCTTTTTTACGGCACTGTGGATTTCATCTACCCGACGCTCGATACCGAAACGCGCTCGGTCAAGGTTCGCGTCATCGTAGGCAACCGCGAGAGAAAGCTGAAGCCGGGTATGTATGTCGCCGCCGTTTTGCGCGCTCCGATTGGCCGCTATGGCGTCATCGGTTCAGGCAGCGAGCCGCCGCGCGACGACACTCCGACAACGCTGTCTCTGACCGCCGCAGGCGCTTCCGGCGCCCCGCTGAATTTCAAACTCCCGACGCGGAACAAGGAAGAAACCCAGGCCTTTCTCGCCTCGATTCCGATCGGCGCCGAATACTACGCTTGTCCCATGGAGTCCGAATCGGTCTCCGATAAACAGGACGATTGCCCCCTCTGCGGCATGGCGCTGGAGTCGAGAAAGAAGGAATCCGCCGCTTCCGTTCCCATCACCGCGGAGACCCCCTCGGCCGAACGCTGGGCCGAGGGCTGGACCTGCCCGATGCATCTGGACGTCCTGATGCCGACCAGCGGGACGTGCCGCGTCTGCCCTTGCGGCATGGAGACCTTGCACTGGCGGATCGAGCGCCAGCTGTCGGTTCCCGAAAGCGCGGTCATAGACACGGGGAACCGCCAGATCGTCTATGTCGAGGCGATGCCGGGAGTGTATGACGCGCGGGCTGTGACGCTGGGTCCGCGCGCCGGAAACTACTACCCCGTTTTGCGCGGCCTGCTGCCGGGCGAGCGAATTGTCACCCAAGGAGCATTTCTGGTGGATGCCGAAGCCCGACTGAATCCGGCCCCCGCCGCGCCCCCGCCCCCTTCGACATTGGCCGAGCGAACACCGTCTCGACCGCACAGCCACTAAGGCAGACAGAGGGCGGCGGCCGCGAAAAGGCCGGCGGAGTCCCTTCTGAATGCGGTCTTGCAATCCGAAATATTTTGAGGCATACAGGTTTTCCGATACCCCGGAAGGAGCGGCGGCTGAGAAACCCAGTATTTTTTCTTTTCCGCCAAACCTCGGGCAGCCCTTAAAGGTCTTCTATCAGGTAAAAGGGCTGATTCATGCCAAGGACTCGGATTGGTGGCCCTATCAGACGTCCCGATCGAACTCGTGACCCGCTGCCAGCGGGGCGACCAGACGGCCTTCGAGGAGTTGGTGGCGCGGATCGGTCCCGAGCTCTATGCGATGATCTACGCGCATGTGCGGGACCATGACGATACCGACGAGATCCTGCAGGAGTGCCTGTTCCGGCTGTATAAGCATCTGCCGAGTTTGCGGGATGTCATGAAGTTCGGCAGTTGGGTCTCGCGCATGGCCGTCAACCAATGCTACAGCCAGCGCCTTCGGCGGTCGCGCAAGGCCATGGAAAGTACAGACGACCAGATCGAGTGGGCCGAGCGCGACGTCATGTGGCAAAAGCGCGACCCGGACAACCCGCGCAAAGAGCTGATGCGGCGGGAGGTGCGCGAGGAGATCAATCAGGCGATTCGTGAATTGCCCCCGCGCCAGAGAAGCGTGGTCGTTCTCTTCGAGGTGGAAGGGCGTTCGATTCGCGAGATCGCGGAGATGCTCAATTGTTCGGTTGGCGCGGTGAAGTTCAACCTTCATCAGGCGCGGAAGAAACTGAAGCTGGCCTTGCGCGAGTATGTCCGGCAGCGTCCGTCGGAGCGGCCGGCGGCGGAGGCAGAGGCGGAAGCCCTGTAAAATGTTATCGGAGTGATCGGTCGGAGTCAACCCATCCGACCGACCAGCCCGAGAGAATGGAGCCAGAGTCATGCGATGTGCAAAATGTCAAAGGATGTATGACGCCGCGGTCGAGAACCGCTTGAGCGATCGGCAGCGGGAAAAAATCCGCAGCCATCTCAGCGTGTGCCCGTCGTGTGCATTGGTCTGGCAGGAAAACGAAGGGTTGCGGGCGGTGCTATGCGAAAGCGCCAAACCGGAACATATTCCGAGCCCGGGCTATTTTGCCCGTCTGGCGCGGAACGCTATTGAAGCAGTCGAGGCGGAAAAGAGCGTCGAGGCGGCAGCCCCGCGCCCAACGTTCTGGGCGTCGCTGACCGCGTGGGTAGGTTCAGTGCCGCGGGGAGCATTTCGTTTGGCCCAGGCTGCCATCTTGCTGGCCGTAGGGGTGACCGCCGGCTATTTTTTGTCGAACGAATTGCGGGGAACTTCGCCTACTGAGGCGTTTCAACCCCTGCGGATTGCCTTGAGTCCGACGCCGACGCCGGCCGGGGACGTTCCCGACCGTCTGCAAACTAGCCCGCCGCCGACAGCCGCGCCCGCGCCCGAGACGGTCATCGCTTATGCGGTGCCTGTGCCTGCCGCGCCGGCGGTTGCCGCCGAGCCGCCGGCGGAGTCGCATCCCATTATGAAAGTCGAAAGCGCGCCGACGCCGGTCGTGGACATCGCGGCCGTTACCGCCGCTTTGCAGAAGTTCGGCGAAGTGCTCGACAAAATGAAACCGTCCGAAGAGGTCGAGCGGTTGCGGCAGATTCAACGGGTGTCTCAGCAAATCCAGGCGTCGGCCGTGCTGGCTCGATTGCAGGACCTTAAATTGCAGCTGGTTCGAAGCGGCCAGACCGACTATATTCCCGACGTTCACCGCATCGAGGAAGTTTTCCATCAACTGGCTTCCGCGTCGCGCGACCGGCAGGCTTCCGAGTTCCTTCACCTCGAGACGTATCAGAAGGCCGAGGATGCGCTCATCAAGAAGCGCTATGACGACGCCATGCGGCTGTTCAAAGTCGTGATCATCCAGGCGCCGGGGTCGTATCTGGCCGCGCGGGCGATGTATCAACGGGCCAATATCAACTTCGAATACTATCGCGACTTTAAGAACGCAATCATGGACTACAATCAGTGTCTGACCGAGTTTCCGCGGCATTTTGTCGCCGAGCCCATCCAGAAGCTGATCCACGAACGTGTCGAATTGATTGCGCAGAACAGCACCAACGACTACGCGCCGCTGAAATTGTATTACAAGGCCGAGGCGACAACCCGTCCGGCAGCCGCCGTCCCGCTCTATGCCGCGCTTCTCAAGCAGTATCCCCAGAGCACGTTGATCAAACCCGCCATTGACGCGCTGGTGCGGCTCGCCCGTCAGAACGCCGACGACTCGGCTCTGGTCGGCCAGGTTCTGGACGCCTTTGACCAATTCCAGGACCAGAATCCGGCTCATCCGGCTGAAATGCACGCGCAATTGGCTATCGCCGACGTGACGCATTTTTGCGTGCGCAACCGCCAGCAAGCCATCCTGGAATATACAAAAGTCCTGGACAAGTCCCGCGATCCCGAGCTGGTTCGCATCGCCCAGGAGCGGTTGCACTCGCTGGAAAAAGCGCCGTGAGCGAACGATGAATCGTAAACGATGAATGATGAATAAAAAGCAACACAAGCCCGCCGGCAGAGCGGCACCCCGCTCAAGATGCTTGGACCTTGTTTTTCCTGCTGTCTGCTGTGCGGCTTTTTGTTTGTTCATCGTTCCTCCAGATTCATCATTTTCCGAAACATCGCGCCGTTTGGCCTCGCGGCCGATGATCATCGAGTTTCTTGACGGCTCGTTTCGTCTCGGCGCCCTGGTGGGCGCCGAATCCGCCGCGCCCACTTCCGCATACGCTGCCGCTGCTGCGGCCCGTCCCGCACTCTCTCCAGCCGACCGCGCTCCCAAGCATTTTCTCATGCAGTTCGATACGAGCTACCTGCGAGTGCCCTCGGCGGAAATTCGCCGTCTCATCGTTCAGCCTGTCGAGCCTTTCCTCGTTCGCAGCGACACCAGCGTGGCGACGCTTCACCTTGGCGAAGGAGCAACCCGACGCCCGGAGCCCTTGAATTGGTTTTTACCCGACACCCGCATCGAGGGCTGGGAATGGGCGGTCCCGCAAAAGACCTTCTATCGCTGGCGCTACATCCCCGAGGCCTGTTGGATTTGGTCGCGCCGCACCAGCCGCCCCCGCGAGGATGCCAGCGTTCTGTTCCGCCAGGAGTTTCGTTTGCCCACCACCAGCACTTTGGTCGGCGCTGTTCTCGAAATCTCCGCCGACGATCTGATTGAGTCTTTTTTCATCAACGGCGTATCCATCCCGATTGTCAAAGAGCCGCTTCTCGGCCGGGTCGAGCAATGGGATGTGACGTATCTGCTGCAGCCGGGACGCAATGTAATTGCCGCACGCGTGACCAATCTCGCCGGCCCGGAGCAGCTTAACTACGCCGGCCTGTGCTACCGGATCGTCGGCACACTCCAATCTGGAGCAAGTAAGCTTCCGTCTGCGCCCCCCGGCGCAGTTCTGCTTTTCACCAACGGCGACCGACTGTCGGGCGATCTGCTCAGTGTGTCGAGCAAACAGTGGCGTGTGCGCGCGGCGGGAACCACTCTGGATATCGACAGCGACTGGATCGAACTGGCCCTAATGAACTACGGCGAGGAGGAACCCGAGGCGGTGCGCGCAGCACCGACGCGCACAACGTGGTTCCCCGAATCCCTACATCTGTCGCGGATATGGAAAAGCCGTACCCTGCGGCCGGCCGTCACCGCCCGGGTCCGTTCGGCGTTCGCGTGGGACCTCAACATCCTGCCCGTGGGAAGCGACCGCGGTGTTCAGGCGCGCAGCGGCGACTGGATTGAAGGCCGCATCGAAACTATTCTCAGCAACCGCGTCCAAGTCAAGCCGCGCTACGGCGAAACTGTCGGAATCGCCCTCGACCGGATTGCCTTTCTGCAGCCAAATCCTCCGGACCTCGATAAGCAGTTTTTGTTTCGCCCGGGCGATTTTCCCGCCGTCGTTCGAGTCCGCCTGGTCAACAACGATGTCGTCACCGGCGCGCTGCAATCGGTCTCGCCGTTCTTTGTAAACCTCACGCCGCAAGTCGGCCGCCCCATCCGCTTCGATCTCGACCAGGTGCTCTCCATTGATTTTGCCATGAATGGCACAGCCCGCCACCGCGAGCAGATTGCCCGCGCTTGGCCGCCCCATGTTCCGCTTCAGATTGGCACGATCGGCGAAGCAGACGCCGCTGTCGGGCCCGCCAGGGACAAGACCGTTCGTGCCATTCACCGCACCTTGATCAACCTCGGCCTCGAAATGCGCTGGCTCGACGCCTATGAGATGGTGGAACCCGCCCTGCTCACCCCCGAACGTTTTCCCGTGTTGATCAATCTCGATCAGAATGAGCGGTATTTTTACACGGTGAAGAAACCGGGCGACGGCCTCGACGCAGTGGTTCGCTATGTTCAGGAAGGCGGCACCCTGCTCCATCTGGCGCGCGGAACTCCGTTCTCGCAAGGCTACGTCCCCGAGAGCGGCCGGTGGAAACCGGTGCGGCCGCCCCGCGACCTGAATGCCGCCTTGCAGATGGATTTTGTTTCCCCCGACCGGCGTAGCCCCCGCGCCACGTCTTTTCAATCGCCGCCCAATATGGGCCAGCGCATGACGTTCATGCTCGACCGCCGCTCGCCGTGGGCCGCCGGCCTGCCGGATCAGGTGGATATTCCGATGCTGGCCGACATGCGCTTCCGCCCCATCACCGACGACCGCGTCACGTCCGCCGCAAAATTCATCCCCATCTATCGTCTCGTGGATTCAACGGGAATGAACTATGGCGTGGCCATGGCGGCCGTGGACTATGGCGACCGGCCGCGCCCACACTATGGAGTGTATATCAGCCACTTGCTCTATGAGGCCCGCTATGAAGGCGAGCCGATGTTGGATATTCTCCTGCCCAAAGTCATCGAGATGGCCATCGGCGCTTCGCCCGCCGTGCCAATTGCCAACATGGCCTCGGCCGCGCCGCCTGCTTCCCGCGATGCCGCCCAGGCACCGCCGCCCGCGCCGCCTGTCGCCGTTCCCCGATAGCCAGCCTGCCTGACAGGCCCTGGATGAAAGCGGCGATGTGTTTGCCGATCCCGAGGCCTTTTGGGGCTTACGGCGCGACTCCAGATTTCTTTCTCTTCTGAAAATCATTCCGCCGCATCGGAGCGATAGCCGATCCGCTCTGCACAGGCCAAACCGATCTGATCGCAAATTTTGGACACCACAAAATGCACCAGGTCGGCAATGTCCGTCGGCCGATGGTAGAAAGCCGGCGCGGCCGGGAGAATGGTTGCGCCAGCCTCGGCCGCGGCCACCTGATTGCGCAAGTCGGCCAGTGAAAGCGGGGTCTCGCGCACAACCAGAATCAGCGGCCGCCGCTCCTTCAGGCAGGCCGCTGCCGCCCGCGTTAGAAGGGTATCCGCTATGCCGTGGGCGATCTTTGCGAGGGTATTCATCGAACAGGGAACGACCACCATGCCGCGCGGACGAAAAGTGCCGCTGGCCGGAGCAGCCGCAACATCTGCGTCCGCGTACACTCGCAGGTGCGCCATCCGGCCGGCGGGAATGATCATCCGGCTTCGCCAGAGCGCGGCCGTGTCGGTCGCACCGGCCCGACCTTCGCCGGCCGCCTCCATCTCATTGCGCCAGACCACGTCTGCATGATCGGTCGGAATCAGGTGAACGGTCAGGTCCTCGAAAAGCAATTCGGCCGTCAGCGCCTGCGCATAGACCGAACCGCTTGCGCCGGTTACGCCCACGATCACATCCCGTTCGCTCATTGCTCATACCTCCATGCGGCCTCGAATCCCCCGATGGATTGCCACTGCCCCTCCGGCCATGGATCGCCACTGGACGTCAGGAAAACCTTCATGTCGTATCATGCCCGCCAGTTGGTCCGGTTCGGCAAACAGCGCCACTGAGGCCGGCAGATAGGTGTAGGCGGAAGTTCCAGAAAGCCATCGGCCAATCTTTGGGAGGATACGGAAGAAATAAAAGCGATAAACGGCCGCCCACAGCCGGTACTTCGGCAGCGCGAAATCCAAAATAAGCAACTGGCCGCCGGGACGCAGCACGCGCGCCATTTCCCGCAGGGCATCGCCGACCGGCGACAGGTTGCGCACGCCGAATGCCGACACCACAAGATCGAAACTATGGTCGGCGAAGGGCAGTTGGAGCGCATCGCCGCAAACCGCGACAATTCTTCCCCCCTCACGCCTCTTTGCGGTTTTCCCCCTCAATCGTTCGAGCATGGGTTCCACGAAATCCAGCGCCGTAATCTGTGCTCGCGGGAACTGGCGCGCCAGCGCCAGCGACAGGTCGCCCGTTCCCGCCCCCACATCCAGGATTCGGAATCCTCCTTCCCTTCCGCCGCACGGCGCCGCTTCTGCTGCCCAGCGCGCCAAACGCCGCCGCCACAGCCGGTCAAGATTTAGACTCAGGAGGTGATTGAGAAGGTCGTAGCGAGGCGCAACCGATGCAAACATCCGACGCACCGAGCGCCCCTGTTCATTCATGGCGGGACGGCGGCGCCGCGCTCTGTGCGCCGACCTCATAGAGAAACATGATGTGGTTCTTGTTGACGGCAATGAAATCCCGCTCGGTCAGAAGCGTTTCGCCCGTCGCTGGATATATCCGCGCCGAAGTGATGGGAACAAACATCTCGGGCACGCCGTTCAATACGTCCAGCACACGGTGGTTGTATAAGACATGCATGATACCTTCGATCCGATACTCGGCTGTTCGCACGACCACCGGAATCATCTGTTTCGGAATTACGGTTTTCGACATTTGAGTCGTCATCATTCTTGCCCTGCCGGAGATGAAGGTTCACCCGCACAAGCCTCTGTATCAAGCTGCATCTGCCTCGGGTTTGCAAGTCTTTTTCGCAAAGCCGGCACATTCCACGGCGGTGGCCATCCGACGGCTTTCGGTATTGACAAGCCGGCTGCACGCGCGTAGCCAATGGACTGTTTTCGGCCCCACAAGCGCAGCGGGGAAAAGGATTTTCGTCGCCGTGCGGAGGGATGGCAAATGAAACAAAAAATCATCGTGGGGGCGGTAATTGTTGGCGTAGCGGCGTTGTTGGCAACGGGGGCGCTGAACTGGCAGGGGATTTGGCCGCGCGTTCGGCATTTATTTTATCGAGGCCGCGGGGCCGTCTCCCAAATGACGCAGCTGGATGTCAAGGCGTTGAACAATCCGCACCTGGCCCAGCAATGCCGCGCCAACTTGCGCATGCTCGAAAACGCCAAGCGGAAAGTCGCGCAGGAAAAGGGCATGACTGTCGGACGCTTGACCGAAAAAGACCTGCTGCCGGAACTGCCGGGGCGGCGCTGGCCGCGCTGTCCAGCCGGCGGCGAATATATCCTCGGCGATATCGGAACGATGCCCAAATGCACCATCGGCAGCGCGGGCACGGTGCGGACGGAAGACGATCATATCATCATCAACTACTGACGCGGTCGAGCAGAAGCCCCAAGGCCGCTAAGTTGTCGGGCGCGCACATGCGCCCTCACTTATCGTTCAGGGACGACCTTTATGGCTTCAAAGAAAACCATTCGAGCGGCGGCGCCGGCAGTCCCAGCGCCTGTCCCGCCGCCGTCCACACTCGTCAGCGACATTCTTTTGGACTGGCGCTTTAACCTCATCGTTATTGTGAGCATGGAGATTCTGCTGATTCTGTTTGCTCTGCCTCGCGAGATCGAGCGCTATCGCATCTCCGAGGCGCAAAAGGCGCTTCTGCGCGGCGATTATCAACGCGCCTATTCGCTTTATTACGCTCTGGAAAAGCGGGACAAAGGCAATGCCGGCTATTTGAAAGCATTGGGCGACATAGCATTAGGGCGGCTTCAGTTCAGCCGCGCCCTCGATTACTACCAGAAGGCCAGCACGGCTGGCTATGCTGCGCCCGATCTGAAACTGCATGTGGCGCGGACCTACTACGAGTTAGCCCAGCGCGAAACCGACCCTAAACGCCAAAACGAGTATGTGGACGGCTGTCGGAAACTTCTCCAGTCGGCGCGCGAGGAAGCGCCCAACGACCTGGCCGTCAACTACTGGCTGGGGTGGTTTGCCCTGAACGCGCAGGACTTTGTCGAGGCGGCTGATTTCTTTTCTCGCGTGCGGCCCGAAGCTCTGCCGCGCGGCTGGAAACCCACGCCGGTTCAGGAGGATCTAATCCAGAAAGCCCAGCAGGAGTTGGCGCGAATTCGGGCCTTTATTTTCGAAGGCAAGGATTTTCCGCTGGACCTGACGGGTTTGGAAATCCTGACCACGCCGACCCTGCCCGCGGCGCAACCCGCCCCTGCACCTAAGGCTGCCGCGACGCCAACCACGGCGCCCTCTGCTGCGTCGGTTGCGCCGCCAACCACTGCTCCCGCCGGCGCCATTCCTGCGCCTGTGGCGCCGCCGGCAGCCGCGGCTCAGGCAACCTCGCCGGCCGCAAAGCCGTAGCCAAAGAATTGCGCTTCAAGGCAAATCAATCGCGGGTCACGGTGTTGTTTTCCACGCCGTGCGCTCGCGTTGCGCCCAGAACTGCGCAAACGGCACATAACCGGCCTGCCGCCAGGGCCGCCGCAAAATTTCCCGCCCGACATGTCGCAGAATAAACCGAAAAAACCTGCGCTTGTAAGGATTCTCGGCCGTGAGGCCTTCCCACAGGATTCGCCCCTGTGTATAGAACCGCTGCAGACAGCGCCGATAGTGGTATTCGACTTGCGCGCGGGTGAGTTTCGCCGTCGGCATAATCGCATGGAAAAAGTCGTAGCGCGACAGATCGTGCACCTCAATCCGGCCGGCTTCCTCCATCCGGCGATAGTACGGCGTTCCGGGAAAGGGTGTAGTGATGGTAAGCACAAGAAAATCGCTCGCACGCCGGATCAGCCGATAGGTCGCTTCCAGGGTCTCGGCGTCGTCATTCCAGTCGCCGAACATGATATTGGTCATGGCCATTATACCATGATCGCGAATGAGCCGGATGGCCTCTTCGGAGCGGTTGAGGTTGAAGCGCTTTTGATAGCTGTCGAGCACGCAGGGCGAAAGGCTTTCGATGCCGAGCATAATTTGGAAGCAGCCGAGTTTTCGCAGGCGGGCCAGGAGATCGGCGTCGCGGAGAATGTGGTCCACGCGCGACTCAAACCAGAAATGGATGTTCAACCGGCTGCGCTCCAGTTCGTCGCAAAACGTCTCGATCCGCTCGCGGCTCCAGTTGAAGCTGTCGTCGGCAAAGTCCACGACGCGGGTACGAAAGGCGTCGCAAGCCGCGCCGACATAGTCGAGAATGCGGCTGGCCGAGATGCCGCGCCAGCGGGAGTTCCAGAACACGGCCTCGGAACAGAAGGCGCAATTGTCGCCGCACCCGCGGCTGGTGTTGATATGGACATGGTCGCGGATGCTGGTGAGCTTATAGACCGGACTGTCGGCGGCCGCTAGATCGAATGCGGGGATAGGGAGCGCGTCGAGATCGGCGAGAAGAGGCCGCGGCGGGTTGCGGCGGACCACTCCGCCGCGGCAGACAGCCAGACCGGCGATGTTGTCTGTCGGCTGTCCAAGTTCCAAGGCGCGAAGCAGTTCCGCAAAGGTCTGTTCGCCTTCGCCAAGAACAAGATAGTCGAACAAGCCCTGATTTTCGGGAGCGGAAAGCAGCCGTTCGGCGTCCAGCGTCAAATGGCTGCCGCCGCCGACAATAACGGTGCGGGGAAGAACATGCCGCACTAACCGCGCGGCGTCGAGGGCGTCGGGTACGAGACTGGTGATGTTGGCCGTAATGCCGACCACGTCGGGCGCGCGGTCGCGCAGAACCGTTTCGAGATCGAACCACGTTCGGGGAAGGGCGGTGGCATCCACAAACTCGACGCGGTGCTCCGGTCGAATATAGGCTGCCAGCGCCAGCAGACCGGGACTGGCCGCCCATAGCCGCAGCGGCGGCAGAATGGCATGTGGAGGATCGAGAAGAAGGACGTTCTGCATGGAGTTCCAACTTCAGTTTGTTGTTCTTCGTTCAAACTATGGTTCGCCGTCTATACGGCGGCGTCAGTAAGAGAGTTGCTTGCACCCGCGGTCAATCCACGCTTCCGCTAAAGCGGGCAATGAAACGGCAAACTGCCATTTGTACTACGTACGGAGTCCTTCATATTCGAGCGGAAGAACTGGTAGATCAAAGCGATTTTGCCGTTGGCTCAAAACCCTAGTTAAGCGTGTAGGCAACCCGGCGGTATACTGTCAAGGCAGGCAATTGGATTTAGCGCGCACACGGTTTCTTTGCTATTGACGGAAAACGGGTATCCGCGCAAGATCAAAGAAGCAAAGGGTGTGGCGCAGGGTATTCAACACTTTTGGCAGGTGGAAGGAGTGTCTTTTATGTGGCGCAAAATAGCGACGCGGTTGGCGGTTGCAGCGATTGTAGTCGCGGCGGCATGCATCGGCTGCCGGCATGCGGATATGGAGCCGCCACCTGCGGCGCCGCCCTTGCTGGCTGTTGTCCGCGAGTTTGCCGACGTCATAAAAGCAGAGCAGGAAACCTCGGAAAGCGCGGTCGTTCGGCGATACATCGCAGCAGCCAAAAAAGGAGACGCCAATGGCATTCGCGCGCTGTGCACGGTCGCCGGCGCCGAATCCGCTGTTCAGCAGGCGGGCCGTTTCCGCAGCGTTCGGTTCGAGGAGGTGTTTGTCTATGCGGCCGGCGAGCCGCACCGTTATTTGATAGACGCGCCAGAGTGGCAGGCAGGGACCGAAGGCTCCCAACCGGTCAAGGACGTCATGGTGGTGCAGCTGGTCCGGGAGGGAGAAAGGTGGAAGATACAGAGCGTCCGCACGGAGCGGATCATTTTCCAGCGCCATCCGATTTTTCGTGCGACGCTTCCGATCGAAACGACGGATGAGCGAAGCACGACCGCGCCGTTGCTTCTCGAATAAGGGTAATGGAAGCGATCGCCCGACGGTCCAACAACATACGGAGTGCGATAAAAGCCTGCGAGTGCGGCAACTATCAGCCCTTGAGCGCCAGACCAAAGCCCGGAACATCGGGCACGACAAGGTTGCCGTTGGAAATCGTGAATGCCGAGTAATCGGCTTGAACAAGGCGGCCCGGGATACCCTCGATGATCACGACATTGCCGACTCCGGCGGCGAGGTGGGCTGTGTAGTAGGGCCGCGGCGTCCCCGCCCACAAATGCGGCGAAGCCTTGCCCCCCGCCTTGACCAGTTCCGGCATGACATGCCTCCAGTTCGTAAAGCCCACAATGTCGAGATCGAGGACGAAAACATCCACGAGTTTTTCGGCGGCCAATGCATACAAGTGCTCGATATGCTTTTCGCTGTAGCCGCCATACCGCCACGGAGCTTTGGACGCGTCTGTGCGGCCTTCGCCCTCTGCGATCATGGCCTTGCAGCCGACCTTCGACATGACCTCCCGCAGGCGCAAAAGGTCGTCGCGGTTTTCGGCGAACGGTTCCTCGATGAAATAGAGATCGCAGTCGGCGACCGCATTGAGATACGCAATAAACTCGTCGCGCGTATAGGCGTCGTTGGCATCCACGAGGATTTTGCAGTCGGGAAAAGTCTCGCGCACCGCCCGTGTCACGTCTATGTCGCGCTTCAGGCCTTCGGCGTGCGGCATGTGCTTGAAGCCGCGTCCGATCTTGAGTTTGAATGCGCGATAGCCAGCCTCGTAGTCCTGGCGGCATGAAGCGATGACGCCTGCAACGCCGCGCGGCCTGGCGGGGGGCTCGAGATCATCGAAATAAATCGCACCGCTGTAAATGGGGATTTCCCGCGGGCCTTTCGCGCCAATCATCGCATAGACGGGAAGGCCGAGGATGTTGGCCGCCAGATCGTAGAACACCTTGTCGAGCGGGCGCACATCTTCGACCGAGCCGCGTTCCACGTCGAACAAATCACCGACGCGCGCGCCGATGAACTTTTGTACCTCGGCGTCGGTCGTGTAGGCCATCGCCCAGCCCGACGCGCCCTTGTCGGTCGTGAGGATGCGAAACCTGCGCACGCCGCCGGTGCCTTGCGGCGAGCCTTTTGCATTGCGCCCGACCGATCGCGGATAGCGGTCCTGAATCTGCCGCTCCTCGATTCGCGCGATGCGGTGTTCGGCGAGCATTCGCGCCGCCGCATCTTTGGTTGGTATCGCGCAATGCGCGCAGGGCACCCGTCCCATGGCCGCTGCTCCAATTCCTGCGGCCACGGTTTGCGAAAAGGTTCGCCGGTTCAACGTTTTACCCTCTTCGGCGAAGTTCATCGAGAATGGCGGCCGTGGCGGTCGCGCCGATGCGGCTGCATCCGAGTTCCCGCATTCGGATTGCAGCATCGAGTGTCCGAATGCCGCCGGCGGCTTTGATCAGCACCTGCGGGGGCGCATATTGGCGCATCAGGCGGACGTCGTTTTCCGTGGCACCGCCGCTCCCAAAGCCGGTGGAAGTCTTAATAAAATCTACACCGATTTCCCCGCACATTCGACACAGTCGGATCTTGTGCGAGTCCTGCAAATAGCAGTTCTCGAAAATCACTTTCAATATGGCTCCATGGTCGTGCGCCGTTTGATTGACCTCAAGAATGTCGGCGGCAACACGATCCCAATCCTCGCCCAGCACCCATCCGATATTGACAACCATATCGAGTTCGACGGCGCCGCAGCGGCAGGCATCCTCGGCCTCGAACCGCTTGACTGTGGTCGTGTGGGCGCCGTGGGGAAAACCGACGACTGTGCCGACCGCCACAGGCGAACCGGCCAGAATGCGGGCCGCCAGCGGAACGAAACACGGCTTGACGCAAACGCTGGCAACGCCGTAGCGCAAAGCCAGTTCGCAGCCGGCGCGCGTGGCCGCTTCGTCCAATTCGGGCTTCAGGAGCGAATGGTCTATCATTTGGGCAATCTCGTCGTATGTGGGCATGTTGATCTCCTCCGCATTTCGAAGTAATGCACCAGGACGATGTATAGAGGGCTCCATAGAGGGTTTCAACATCCAAAATCCTACATTCACTTGTTGCTTGAAAAAAACGAAAACGCA
>JADFCW010000085.1 GCA_017161705.1 Candidatus Sumerlaeota bacterium
GTGGGGCGGTCAGGCGGCGCCTTTCGATCTCGGACTCATTGGCGACGAGTCGGAGGACATTCATTCGGATCAACTCGGCGCGTCCGTAGCCTAGGAGGGTGCAAGCGGCCTCGTTGATGTCCAAAATGCGTCCGTCGGGCTCATGGACCAGCACGGCGTCGGGGATTCCTTCGAACAGATCGCGGAAATGGGATTCGGACTCGCGGAGAGCGGCGCGCAGGCGTTTCCATTCGGCCGCTTCTCCCACGCGCCGCCGCAGATATTGGGGATCGAACGGTTTGGTGACATAATCAAACACGCGCAGTTTCAGCGATTCGACCGCGGACGGCAGCGACGGAAAGCCGGTGACCAGCAGGATGGGCATTTCGGGAAAGCGACGGGCCACCCAGTGAAGGCACTCGAAGTTCTGGTTGCCCGGCATGCGATAGTCCATGAGAACGGCGTCGAACGGCTCGCTCTGGAGGAGCCGGAGTGTGGACTCGCCGTCGGCGGCGAGACGGCATTCGTAGCCGGCGGTTTCGAGCAACATGCGGACCGACTCGGCGAAATCGGGCTCGTCGTCTGCGATGAGGACACGGTATTTTTCCGATCCGGACGGCATGGGGGTCATCCTAAAGGCAGGGAGATTCTCATGCGGGTGCCGCGAGGCGAGGTCGAGACAACGGCAATACTGCCCTGGAGTGCTTCGACGAGGCTGCGGGAAATAGAGAGACCGAGGCCGAGGCCGCTGTCGCGTCCGTGGCCGCGGCGGGTGGTGAAAAAGGGCTCGAATACGCGCGGTAGGTCTTCGGCGGCGATGCCCGGTCCGGTGTCGGCAATCTCGATGATCGCTTGATTGTCGCGCTGGGCGGTGAGGATTTCCAGCTGCCCGCCGGCGTTCATTGCATCCATCGCGTTGCGAATGACATTGAAGAAAATCTGCGTGAGGAAGCCCGGCGGTGCGAAGATCCTGGGCAGATCGGGCGAGCGACGGTCCTGGACGACAATTCCTTTCTGGCGAAGTTTCTGCTCGAGCGTCTGGAGCAGCCCTCCAAGGATTTCATTGACCTGGACCAGAGAGGCCTGTTGGGCCAGCGGCTGATAGAGGTCGTAGGTCTGGCTGACGATGCGCCCGATGCGTTCGACTTCTTTTCGCATCAAGTCAAAGTAGCGACGGGTTTCAGAGTCGGACAGGTTACCCTCGCTGATAATGGTCATGCAATTTTGAATGGTGGCCAGAGGGTTGTTGATTTCATGAGCGATGGCGGCGGCCACCTGGCCCTGGGCGACGAATTTTTCCGCTTCCGCCCGCTCCCGTTCGAGGCGATGGATGGTCTGTGTGCGCTCGGCCACGAGGTCTTCGAGGCGTTCGGAATGGCGGCGAAGGTCTTCCTCCATGCGGCGACGCTCGGTCACATCCTGGCCGACGCAAATCAGGCCGACGGGGCGGTTGTCGGGTCCGAGCATGGGATTGGCGGTCCAGGCAATGATGCGGCGGCGACCGTCTTTGCGCATAATGGGCGTTTCCAGTTCGCCGCTGGCAGCGTCGGTAATGACGGCCAGGAGTTTGGCCCGCACATCCTGGCAATAGGATGGGTCCGGATAGAGGCGTTCCCAAATGCCGGCATGGCCGAGCACTTCTGCGGCCGAATAACCGGACATGGCCTCGGCGGCGCGGTTCCATGTCGTTACATTGCCGTCCAGGTCCATGGTGCTGATCCAGACGTTGGCGTTTTCGATGAGATTGGCGCGGAACTCCGACAGTTCGGCAATTCGCCGCTGGGATTCCACCCGTTCGGTTGCGTCTTCGAAGAAAGCGACATAGCGAAGTTTGCCCAACAGCGACACCCGGTCAATGTGAACGCGCGCCCAAAAGGTCGTGCCGCCCGAACGCCGCAACGACCACAGGGAGCGATGGAGGAAACCGGTGCGGCGAAGCGACGCCATTTCGCGTTCGGCCGATTCCCAATCTTCAGACGAAACGAACTGGCGCGGGGTTATACCCTTCAGGCGGTCAGGGGTTGTCCGAAACAGTTGGGCGGCCGCCGGGTTGCCTCGGATCACCGTGAAGTTTTCGTCAAAAACTACAATGCCCTGGCGGGAGCCGTCGAACAGCTCGCGATGCCATGCCTCGGACTCTTCGAGGGCCAGGGCGGTTTGATGGGCTAGCCGGCGAAAGCGACCCAATTCGGCGAAGTTGCGAACCTTGGCTACGAGAATCGTGCTGCGAAAAGGCTTGGGCAGATAGTCGAGCGCGCCGAGTTCCAGACCCCGCTCGATGTCCTCGTGGGCCAGCCGCGCACCGGACATGAAGAGAACGGGGACATTTTCGAAGCCGCGGCGCTTTCGAATGTCTTCGAGGAGGTCAAACCCTACGATATCGGGCAGAGTTACATCCAACAACAGCAAGTCCCACGGGGACCAGCCGGCAGGGCCGGCCCGTTCCACTTCCGCGTCGAGCGCGCTTAGGACATCCCGACCGTTTCCGAAGATGGTGCATTCGTAGCCGGCCCGGGACAGAATACGCTGGATCAGGATTTGCAGCTGCGGTTCGTCGTCCACAATGAGGATGTTGCCGTGTGCGGCTGCAGGGGAATCCACTGTCATACTGCTGCCTACTCCAAAGAAAGGACTGCCTGGGGCGGACTGGCTGCGGCTTCCAGTTTCCGGAGCAATTCCGACAACGCCCTTTCTTCTCTCTCATGCAGCTGTTCAAAGGCGATGCCCAACGAGCATGTGCTGCCAGCCTCGCTGGTGTGATAGTCATACCAGACAATCTTGCCGAAGAAGACGGCCTCGGTGCGGATTTCCGGCAGCTGGCATTGGACGCGCACCATCCGCTGGCGTTGAATCAGGCGGCGATAGTCGCTTTCGGTCAGGTTGGGGATTTGCACCAGCATGCCGCCGCGGCTGATGTTTCGGCTGCGGCCGGAAAATCGAAGAGGGTTGAAAGTTTCTTCCTCGACCAAAACACGAACAAAGACCGGGACGGAATAATCGAGGCGGGGATGGCGGCGTTTTTCCGCCCCTGAGCTGGCTCCGGCCGCGGAGGATGCCTCCGGCTGGTCTGTCGGCTGTTTCGACATGTCGCTCATGGCGTCCTCCCTGTGGATGGGAACTCGTCGGATTGATTCAGAGGGTCGCTTGCAGAACGGTTTGCAAGGATTCGGTCCGGGCGGACGGATAAAAACAAGTCCGCAATGGTCGGATCAAACTGGGTGCCGCGCCCTGCTTCAATTTCGGCGAGGCACCGTTCCCCGGCGTGGGCGTCGCGATAGGGGCGGGCGCTGCTCATGGCATCGAAGGCGTCGCACAGGGAAATGATGCGGGCAACCAACGGCATCTGCTCGCCGCACAGTCCTTCCGGATAGCCGCTGCCGTTGTATCGCTCGTGGTGATAGCGCGCACAGTCGGCAATGGCGCCCCGTCCGAAGAAGGGGACGAGGATATTGTAGCCGGCGGATGGATGCTTCTGAATGACGGCAAATTCCTCGCGCGTCAGGGAGTCCTTTTTGAGCAGCACATAGTCGGGAACGGCAATTTTGCCGATGTCGTGCAGGAGAGCGCCAACGACGAGTTCATCGAGACGCTCGCCGTGGATTTCGAGGGCGCGGCCTACTTCGACGCACATCGCGGCCACGCGCGAGGAATGGCCCTTGGTATAGGCATCGCGTGCTTCCAAGGCCGTGGCCAAGGCCACCACGCCGCCGACGAAGCGCCGCTGCATCTGGATGGTCAGGCCGCTCAGTTGGCGGCTGAGATGCTGATGGGTCAAGCGAATCTCGCGGAACGACTCGGCCCGAGCCAGGGACCGTTCCACCGCTTCCAGCAAATTCGGAATCGGAACGGGCTTGAGCAGGTAGTCGTCGGCTCGCAATCGGAGGGCCTCGATGGCGGTGTCCAATTGTGCGCGGCCGGTAATGACGATGATCCGAACGGTGTCGCGCCGGCGGCGGATTTCCCGAATGAGATCCAGCCCGCTAAACTCCGGCATGATCAAATCTACCAGGACGACATCGTACGTTTTGGCATTCAAACAAGCCAGGGCATCCGTGCCGCTATTGGCCGTATCGCAGGTATAGTGTGCTTCGCGAAGAATTCGGGACAGGAGCTGGCAAACAGCGGAGTCGTCGTCCACCACAAGAAGACGTCCGCCGTGGAGCGCCCGCCTGGGTTGCCCGACAGCGGAAGGGGCCTCTTTCACCCGGCTGGCCAGCCGGTCAATATAGGGTCCCCATTCGCTGGAAATAGCGAGGTCGCCCGGCTGTTCCTCGGTAGGGCGTGCTTTCGATGGAAAAGGAGACGCCGCGGCCGTCGTTGCCGGCGGGTCGAGCTTATTGTCGCTGGGCGCGCGGCCTCCGGCAGGTTCCAGATGAGGTGTTGCACGCATTGTGGTCTAATCCCCCCGTTCCGGCAAACCATTTGAATCCGGCAGTAAGAGTGCGGCCGTCATCATAATGGTCACCTACTTTCTTTTTTTCCGGGTGCAACTGCCGGAAAGCCAGGCCCTTCGGATCATCTTAAGATTATGGTAACACGCAAATAGAGCAAGGTATCAACAAAAAACGCGTGGAGGCTTGTAGTGGAAATGACTATTTTTTTGTAGTCAAAACGGCAATTGGCAAGTTAGGGGCGAGTTTCTGGAAAAGGTTTCCGCTTGCAAGGCGGGTGGGCGGCCGGCAGTCTTTCGACGCAGTGACCCAAGGTTATCTCAGGAGGTGAAATAATGAATGTCTATGAAGCCATCGAGAAGCGGCGCAGTATCCGCGCCTATAAAGACCAACCCGTGGAACAGGAGAAGCTCGACCGCATTTTCGAGGCGGTGCGCAAGGCGCCGTCGGCTAGCAACCGGCAGGAGTGGCGATTTGTGGTGGTGCGGGACGCAGGGTTGCGCCAAGAGCTCATGCGTGCGGCCAGCCAGCAGTCGTTTGTAGCCACCGCGCCGGTTGTGATCGCCTGTTGCGCGGAAACCGACGGGCATGTGATGAAGTGCGGCCAGCCGTGTTACCCGATTGATGTGGCGATTGCGATGGATCATCTTACGCTGGCGGCGGTGGAAGAGGGTTTGGGCACGTGCTGGATTGGTTCGTTCAACGAGGCTGAGGTCAAGGCGATCCTCGGTATTCCGGAGAAAATCCGCGTTGTCGAGCTCTTGACGTTGGGTTATCCGGACGCCATGCCTTCGCCGCGCACGCGCAAGAGCCTGGAGGAAATTGTCTGCTATGACCGATGGAGTCTATAGAAACAGGGCCTGCCCCGGCCCCGAATTGGCCGCGCGGCGATAAGCGATAAACAGAAACGGACCGGAATGTATGTCGAACGCCGCCCTCCCTGCTTCCCCGGCGAAACCGGGGACGCGCCAGTTCTTCGATGAGAATATTGAAGCCGCGGAGCGGTTCGCGCGCCGCAACCGCTATTATCACGAGGAAATTGCCCGCCTGTGGCGATTCTATCTGACGCCCGGCGACCGCGTGTTGGAAATCGGATGCGGCACGGGCGATCTGCTGGCCGCTTTGGCACCGGAGGGCGGGACAGGCGTGGATTTCAGCCATGAGGCGCTGCGGCGCGCGGCTCGAAAATATCCCCGTCACCATTTTGTCGAGGCTGACGCGCACAATGTCGCCTTGAACGAAAAATATGATGCTGTGGTGATGTCGGATGTGGTTGGGTATTTGCACGATGTGCAGCGGGCTTTCGAAAACCTTCATGCCTGTATGAAACCCAGTTCGCGTCTGATGGTCAACGTGTTCAATCATTTATGGGAACCGTTTCTCAAGTTGGCCGAGCGGCTTCGTCTGAAAAACCCGGCGGGAATTCAGAACTGGTTGTCCCTGGGGGATGTGGCCAACCTGATGCGTTTGGCCGGATTCGAACCGATCCTGAGCGGCTATCGGTTCCTGTTTCCTTTCAAGGTGCCGATTCTGGCGCCGCTGATCAACCGGTTGATTGCGAAGTTGCCGGGCCTTCGCAAACTGTGTCTGGTGCAATATGTCATCGCCCGCCCGGTCCCGCAATGTCCGCCGGATTGGGCAACCCGATATAGCGTGTCGGTGATAGTCCCGACGCGGAATGAAGTCGGCAATATCGGCGGCGTGTTCGAGCGAACGCCGTGTATGGGAAAAGCGACGGAGTTGATTTTTGTGGACGGCAAATCCACCGACGGGACTGTGGCGGAAATCGAACGGCGCATGGCAGCGTACAACGGCCCGATGAAAATCCAGCTGATTCATCAGGGTGAAGCGCGCGGCAAGGCCGATGCCGTTCGAAAAGGTTTCGATGCGGCCACGGGCGATATCTTGATGATTCTGGACTCGGACCTGACCATGCCGCCGGAGGAATTGCCGAAGTATTACCGCGCCATTGCCACGGGGCAGGCGGAGCTGGTCAACGGCTGCCGGCTGGTCTATCCGATGGAGTCGCAGGCCATGCGTCTGCTGAATTATGCGGGGAATAAGTTCTTCAGCGTGGCGTTTTCGTGGCTATTAGGCCAGCCGATTCGCGACACATTGTGCGGGACGAAAGTTCTCAGCCGTGCGGATTATGAAAAAATCAAAGCCGGGCGCGTGTTCTTCGGCGAGTTCGATCCGTTCGGCGATTTCGATTTGCTGTTTGGCGCTGCCCGAGCGGCACGCAAGATCGTGGACCTGCCCATTCGCTATCGCGACCGCACCTACGGCGAAACCAAGATCCAACGCTGGCGGCACGGCTGGCTTCTCATTCGCATGTGCGCCCTGGCGTTTGTCCGGTTCAAGTTGAGCTGAAAAACTCCCGAATCGCCCCGACCACTTCGTCAATTTGCGCGTCCGTGATGTCCGGAAACATCGGCAGCGAGAGAATCTCGCCAGCAATGCGTTCGGCGACGGGCAGCGCACCCACGCGGGCCTGGGGATGGCCGGCCATCATCGGCTGCAAGTGCATGGGGACGGGATAATGGAGGCCGGCGGCGATGTTGCGCTGGGCCAAAAAATTCTTGAGAGCATCGCGCTGGGGCACGCGGATTACGTATAAATGATAGATGTGATCGAAGCGAGCGCGGGGCGGCCGGACGGCCGATAGGCCGCGCAGTCGTTCCGTATAGCGAGCCGCGGCACGCCGCCGCCGCTCGTTCCATGCTTCCAGATGCGGCATCTTGACCGCCAGCACCGCGGCTTGAATAGCATCGCACCGGTAGTTGTAGCCCAGCAGGGTATGATGATACTTGTCGGGACTGCCGTGGTCGGCGACCAGACGGGCGATGCGCGCCTTGTCGGCGTCGTTGGTCACGACCATGCCCGCGTCGCCAAAGGCGCCGAGGTTCTTGGCCGGATAGAAGCTGAAGCAGGCCATGTCGCCGAAGGAACCGGCGCGCCGTTGGCCGATTCGCGCGCCGTGGGCCTGTGCGGCATCCTCGATGACGAGGAGATTATGCCGGCGGGCGATTGCGCTAATGGCTTCCATGTCGGCGCATTGGCCGTAGAGATGAACGGGCAAAATGGCGCGGGTGCGGGGGGTTATGGCTGCCTCGATTTTTTGAGGATCCATATTGTAAGTTTCCTCGTCCACGTCCACAAAAACCGGTGTGGCGCCGGCGTGAAGGATGGCCTCCACGGTGGCGGCAAAGGTATGGGCGGTGGTGATGACGTCGTCGTTGGGGCCAATGCCACAGGCGGTCAGCGCCATGTGAAGCGCCGCAGTGCCGGAACCGGCCGCCACGGCATACTGGACACCGCAAAATTGGGCGAAAGCGCTTTCGAACTCGGCAACCGCGCGCCCGCCGATGAATGCAGAGGTCGAAAGGATTTCGCGGAAAACCCTCTCAAATTCCGCCTGGAGCGGTGCGTGCAGTGCGGACAGATCAACAAACGGGACCATGGCATACTCTCGGATGAATTCAGTGAAAAAAAGCCGCAAACAAAAATCACCTGATTGCCGGCGGACAGTGTTGTCAAGATGCAAGAAGATACTGGTCGAGTGGAGCCGCAGGAGAGGGTTGCACAGCGAGACGATGAAACAGACTTTTTGTTTAGGCATCCGGCCGATCTGCGAGCGTCTTTTCATCTTCCCGATTCCGCCGCGAAGGGCGGAAGACAAAAAAGATTTGCCAGACAGTGCAATCGGTTTCATCTTTGGCGACGCCCTGAATGAAGGGGTGCGCAAGCGATCGGGTATTCGGTCGCGGACCTCACGCGAGGGGCAACGTGCAATGACCTGCAATATGATCTGCTTTGTTGAGTATAGGCTGGGGGCAGTCGGACGAGTCGGACGGGTTGGACAGATCGGATGGGTCGGGTTGGTTTTAGGGGTTGTTTTATTCTCCTTTTCCGACCGCATTGCTGCCGATCTGCCGGCTGCTTCGGAAACAATCGGCCGGCCGGTTCACGTCGTCAGCATCGGTTTTCGGGACCGCCCGCTGGAGGAAATCTGCGCGGTTGTGGACCGCGAAGCGGCCAAGGGCGCGGACCTTATCGCGCTGCCGGAAACCATGATGGGTCAGAAAAAACCGGAACCGCTCGACGGCCCGACCGTGACGGCGATGGCCAACCTGGCTCGCAAGCATCGCACGTACCTTGTCTGTCCTATTGACCGCAGCGCCGGCGAGAGGCGCTTCAACTCGGCGGTGCTGCTCGACCGCGCGGGCAAGATTGTCGGGGTCTATGACAAGGTCTATCCCTACTGGTCGGAGTATAATCTCGAGCCGCCCGTGGACGCGGGGCAGGACGCTCCGGTGTTTGAAACCGATTTCGGTCGTATCGGCATCGCCATTTGCTTCGATGCGAACTTTCCTGAAGTCTGGAAACGGCTGGCCGACCAAGGCGCGGAACTGGTGATCTTCTCCAGTGCATATTCGGCGGGAACGACGCTCCAGGCCCATGCGCTGATGAACCATTATTACATCGTGAGCTCGACACTGCGAAGCGACTGTGTGGTGTATGACATTACCGGCGAAGAGTTGCTGTTCGAGCGGCGGAGCGGCGAGATCAATGTGAGCCGTGTGACCCTGGATCTGGACCGGTGTATTTTCCACAAGGACTTCAACGTGCCGAAAATGGAGAAGCTGCTGAAGGAGCATGCCGACGACGTGGTTCTTGAAAAAACGTGGGACCGCGAGGCGTGGCTTGTGCTGAAGGCGAAACGTCCGGGCGTCAGCGCGCGCGACCTGGCGCGGCAATATGGCATGGAAGAATTGCGGGACTACATTGCGCGCAGCCGCCGTCAGATAGACGAAAAACGCGGCCGGCGCTTTGCCGACAAGGTCAAGTGACCCGCCGCACAAAATGTTGACAGGCGGAAGCGCGCCGCTACAGTTCGGTTTGTCTGTTTCTGGGCACGGCGGCGGGGATTGCCATCCGGACGCCGCAAGAGCGTTGTATCTCTGCTTTCACTTTATTTTGCGCGGGGGAAACGTATCTATGAAACCATCTCCTCGAAGTTGGCCAAATCTTTTTTGCCTGACGGGGGTGTTGCTGTTCGCGGCCGCCGGGCCGCGCACGATTCGCGCTGCGGGGAGCGATCCGCCGATCGGCAAACTTATCGCGCCCGCAACGTTGGCGGAGCGGCTCCAATCGCTCGCCAGGTCGAACCGTTCGATCGTTCGCGTAAAAAGCGTTGCCCGTTCGCTGGGCAAACGCGATGTGTGGTTGGTCGAACTGGGCCGGGGCAGCGACGCGGCGCGCGGCGCGCGGCCCGCCATGCTTCTGGTGGCTGGCATCGAAGGCAACGATCCGGTGGGCACGGCGGCGGCGGTCGGCTGGGTCGAGCGGCTGGCCGGTCAATACAAAAGCGATGAAACGGTTCGCACCTTGCTCGACAGCACGACGCTCTATGTGTTTCCCTGTGTCAACCCCGACGCTGCGGCGGCGTGCTTTGCCAAACCGCTTCTGGAACGTGCCGTCAACGACAAGCCCGTGGACGATGACCACGACGGCATGAAAGACGAGGACGGTCCGGACGACATCGACGGCGACGGCCAGATTGTTTCAATGCGCGTGCTGGACCCTGACGGCGAATACATCGCCGACCCGCGGGAGCCGCGCCTGCTGATCCGGGCCGACAAGGCAAAAGGCCAGCGCGGCCAATGGCGGCTCCTGACCGAGGGTTGCGACGACGACCGCGACGAGCGGTGGAATGAAGACGGGGTCGGCGGCGTCAACTTCAACCGCAACTTTCCGTTCCGCTACGAATGGTTCAGTGCGGTTTCGGGGGTGCATCAGATCTGCGAGGCCGAAACGCGGGCGCTGGCCGAGTTTGTCGTGAACCATCAAAACATCGGCATCATTTTCACGTTCGGCGCTGCCGACAATCTTGTGCAAACGCCGCGCGCCGATTCGACGGGTCCGACAACCGGTCCCGCCGCACGCATCGTTACTTCTATCAGCGAGCGCGATTTGCCGTATTACCGCTTCCTCGGCGAAACGTATCGGAAAACGCTGGGTCTGGAGAAGGAACTGCAAGGTGTGTCGCAGCCGGGCACGTTTTCCGACTGGATGTATTTTCATCGGGGGCGGTTGTCGCTGGCCGCGAGGGCGTGGTCGCCCACGATGCAATTGGAATTGTCGGGCGAAAAGCCAAAAGAAGTGCCAAAGGACGACGCGGCGAAAGCAGTCGAGGGCGGGGACGGCGAAGCTGGAAAGGCAACATCGGGAAGGTCAGGGACCAAGGCTGGCAGCGTCAAGGCAGGCGCGAAGACCAGTCCGGCGCGTCCGTCCGAGCCGGCCGAGGCTGCTTCGCAAGACCGCGATTTCTTGCAGTGGCTCGACAAAAACGCTCCCGATCGCTTTGTCGCATGGCACGCGTTCGATCATCCGGACTTTCCTGGAAAGACGGTCGAGATCGGCGGCTTCGTTCCATTCGCCAAGACGGTTCCGCCTGAAAAAGAGCTCGAGCGTCTTCTGACTCGGCACGCGGATTTTCTCACGACGCTCGCGCTTCGCCTGCCGCGTATTGCAATCCGCAAGGTCGAAAGCAAGCACCTTGGAAATTCCGTCTATGAACTAAAAATCGAGGTGGAGAACACCGGCTATTTGCCTACGGCGCTGCGGCAGGGCGAGGTGACGAACGAGGTGTATCCCACGCGTGTGGTGGTGGATCTCGATCCGAAGGCTTTTTTGTCCGGAACGCGCATGACGCGCCTGACGGCGATCGAGGGCTGCGGCGGGATGAAGGAAGTTCGTTGCACTGTCCTTGTTCCGGAACGAAAGGCCGTCAAGATTTCTGCCGTTTCCATGTTGGGCGGAAGCGCCGAAACGACTCTGCAACTGGGTGGAGAAAAATGACCATGAAACTTATTCGATTGCTCAGTTATGCGGTTATTATGGTGGGCGCGGGTCTGGGCTGGCCCATTGGGCACTGGACCGCCGAAGCTGCCGCGCCGAAAATTGCTGTTTCGGATGACCACACGTATCCGGCGCTCGGCGCGTCGGCCCCGCGCAAAGTCCCGATCGCATGGAACCGCTATCACGATCACGCGGGACTGTATGATCTTCTCTTGCGGCTGAACAAGGCTTTTCCCGATCTGACGAAACTATACTCGATCGGGAAATCCTTTGAAGGGCGGGACCTGTGGTGTCTGGAAGTGACCGCGCGCAAGGTCGGCGAGCCCTCGCGCAAACCGGGCATGTGGATTGACGGCAACATCCATGGCAACGAGGTCCAGGCCGGCGAGGTAGTGGCCTACACGGCTTGGTATTTGTGCCACCAATACGGTCATCTTCCTAAAGTCACGGAACTGCTCGACCGGTGCGTTTTCTATCTGGTGCCGACCATCAATCCCGACGGGCGCGACCGCTTCTTCCATGAGGGCCAGCCCAATACGCGTTCCGGTTCGCGTCCCTGCGACAACGACCGCGACGGCCTGGCCGATGAGGACGACGCCGAGGACCTCAACGGCGACGGGGTCATTACCCAGATGCGGATCAAAGACCGCAACGGCAGGTATAAGCCGCATCCCGACTATCCGCGCCTGCTGGTGCGGGTCAAAGACGACGAGAAGGGCGAATACACGCTGCTTGGCACCGAGGGGATTGACAACGATGGCGACGGCCGAATCAACGAAGACGGCGCCGGCGGCTACGATGGCAACCGCAACTGGCCGTGGGACTGGCAGCCCAGCTACATCCAGAACGGCGCGATAGACTATCCCGTCTCGCTGCCCGAAACGCGTGCAGTCGTGGATTTCATCATCGCCCATCCCAACATCGCCGCCATGCAATCGTATCACAATTCCGGCGGGATGATTCTGCGCGGTCCCGGCCGAGCGGGGGGCAACATGCGTCCGGAGGATGAGCGCGTGCTGCTCACGATTGCCACCCGCGGCGAAAAAATCATTCCCTTTTACCGCGCCCTGATCACGCACCGCGATCTTTATACGGTTTGGGGCGGGGAGAAGGACTGGACGTATTCGGGCCGCGGCATTCTGAGTTTCACCAACGAGCTGTGGACGCCGAAGAATCTCTATCGTTCGGCCACTCCGCCCACCGACGAGGAAAATGCCTTCTTTCTCGAACATGTACTGCTCAACGACGGCGTGGTGGAGTGGAAGGAATTCGACCATCCAACATTTGGCAAGATCGAAATCGGGGGCACGAAGAAAGAATGGGGACGTCTTCCGCCGTCGTTCCTGCTGGAAGAGGAATGCCATCGCAACATGGCCTTTACCCTGTATCATGCCGCGATGATGCCGAAACTGCGGATTGCGGACGTCACGATGGAAAAACTCAGCGACGGCTTGTATAAGGTATGGGTGACTGTCGAGAACGAACGTTTGATTCCGACGCGCACGGCCACCGACGTGGCGAACCATATCAGCCCGCCGGATATTGTTTCGCTCGCCGGCCCGAATGTCAAAGTGTTGTCGGCCGGACGCGTGCTCGACCGCTATTTCAAACGCGTCGAGGCCGTCCGGCGCCGCCCCGAGCGTGTCGAGCTGGACACCGTCGCCGGCATGAGCGCCGAGCGCGTCCAGTTCATTGTCGCGGGCAAGGGCGAGTTCACGGTGACCGTGGATTCGGCGAAGGGCGGGCTGCTAACCGCGCGGCACACGCTTCCGTGAGAGGGGCGTTGGCCGCCCCTCATTCTTCCCGACGCGGCCTGGCGAGCGCCTCCTTCAGGCGGTCGGGCAAAATGCGGTAGGCAACCAGTTCGCGCTCGCCGCAGATGTCCTCCGTTTCCAGCATTTCGCTGTGAAGCCGCTCGAATCCCTCGGGATATATCGCGCGGAACCTCAGCCATTGGGGGTAGCCTATCAGATAGGAAGCGCCGCGTGAGAGCAGCCGTTCGATATACCATTCGGGCGGCGGGCGAAAACGCGGGTTTTTCTGGCGCAGTGTGAGGATCATCTCGGGTGTTACCAGTCCAAACAAGTCATAGACGCGGCGCTGAGCAATGGCTCCGAGCGCACCGATGTCATGCGCGGCGATCAGGGCGTCAGGGGGCGTGTGCTCGCTCACCCAGCGCGCCATCGCCACATGCTGGCGGTTGATGCTCGACACGTTGCGCGCATAGACATGCGCCCAATGCCAAACCCGTGGCAGAGCAGTCGCACAGACCAGAAGGATCGCCGCCGACGATGCAAGGGGAAAAAGGGGCGAGCGGGTGCTCCCTGTCCCGATCGCGCTGATCCGTCCGATCGTTCGGCGCCGTCCGAATCGCCCGATAAGCCCGCCCACAACGGCTCCGGCTGCCATCATTCCGGCCACACTCAGGAGCGCGTGGAACGGCGTCAACGGCAGCATGTAGCGCATGTGATGGCGCGTGATCGGCAACAGAAAACGCGAGGCAACCGGATAGGCGACCGCCCAGAGGGAAGCCAGTTGCATGAACGCCAGAGAACCATCGGAGGCTTGCGCGAAAAAAGAAAGCCGCGCCGGCGAATCTGCCGCTGCCGCTCCGATCGGCTGTTGCCCGCGAGCCCGCTGCCACGTCGCGTAAACAGTCGCTGCAATGCCAATCGGCGCGAACCAATAGACAAAGGGGTGGTCTTTTATGAATAGCCATTCCCCGTAGGTGCGGTAATATCCGACAGGAAAGTAAGAGGAGGCAATGCCGCCATAGTTGGCGCGAAAGGTGTTGGGCAACAACGAACCCGACGACCACAGCGAGAACAAGTGCCAAGGCAGAGTTGCCAGCAAATAGACTGCGATCATCGCAAACGGCGTGATGCGCGGCAGCGCCGAGACGCGCGTATCGCGGCGGCAGGCGCGGACGATTTTCAGGAACACGGCCAGAGCAAACAGCAGATGCGCCTCGGGTCGCGCCAGAGAAGCCAACCCAAACAGCAGCCCCGCCAGCACTTGCGGCCTGGCGTCCGATGCTTTTTCGGCTTCAGCTTTCGCAAATACTGCGGCAGCCAGCAGGGCTAGCAGCGCTGCAAGACAGACTTCCATTCCTGAAACTGCCGCCCAACCCATGCGCGGATTGAGAATCACAATCAACGCCGCAAGCACGGCTGCCCATGGATGGCCGCTGAAGAGATTGCGGACCGTCCAATACACCAGAAGCGCCAGTGCGAGGGAACTGGCTATACAAACCGCAAGTGCGGTGGCCGCAAACTCGCCTGTGAAGCGACCGGCGGCAGCCAACACCACGACCCATAATGGCGAGGTCGAACCGGCCGTCGGCTCGCCCGGATTGAAAGCAAAACAACCTGAGGCCGCTAGATTCTGCGCAAAGCGGATATGAATCCATGCGTCATCCAGCGGAAATCCGGGCGGCCAAATTCCCGGCTCGCAGGCCGAATGCACGAACAGGACAATAACGGCTGCCTGGAGGAATGAAAGACCGAGTGCGATACTGGCCAGGAATCTCCTCATGACGCGGAGTGTCAGCGCAGGCTTTGCCGAAAGTCCAGAGCATTTTGCCCCTGAGGTTTTTGCTGCTCGAATCATTCCTATGAAACCCAACAGGGGGTGGAACGATTGTTCTGGGTAGCGCTCCCTCTGGGTGCCTCCGCTTCCGGGCGACGTTCCGGACGCGGTGTAGATTCTTTCGTTTAGAGATCCAGCCAAAGGGCGTTTAGCTTTGTGTAGCATTTCATGTTTGGTTAGGGATACAGGCCGCGTTCGGTGCGGCGCATTTTGTCGGGGAAAAGCGGCAGCATGGCTGCCGCAGTCCAAAGCAAAAGCATTCCGCCTTGGCATATGGGTTCGTCGCCAGGCAAACGATTGCCCTCTCTTTTACGGCCGGCGCTGAATCGCTAATTTTGAATCTAACCATCTTGCGAAGATCTGTCTGGTTGTGGCCACAGGCCGCGGCGGTCAATTTCTAAGCAAGGAGGTATTCGTCGCGGGGGAAATCCATGCACAATTCCGCGCTGGCAGCGCCGGTTCACGGCATCTCGGCGTCGGCGTCGAGCAGAACCTGCGGGGGGCCGTCCTTGGGCGTGCGAACCACCACAAAGCAGCCGCGGGTTTTCCGGCCTGCGACAGTGCGGCCGGCACCGCGCAGATCATGGGCGAGGACGACGTTGTCGCGCATGTCGCCAAAGTCAATTTCGACGGCGGTGAGGTCGGGCGCCTCTTCGTCAGGGCGCATTGCGGACGGAAGCGCAGCGGCACGGACCGGCGCAGCCTCGGCGGCAAAGGGCACGAGAACATAGGCCAGCGCAGCCGGCAGTTCCGCCTTCGCCTCGAAAATCACCTGCGGGGCCGATTCTACCCTGCCGTAGGCGGTCGAAACCCAGCCGCCGACAGGATTCCGGCTTCCGATCAGAACGCGGGCCGACACGTCGAGCGAGCGGTCGGCGACGGGCTGAAGAACGAGGTTGCCGCGGTCGGCGCGCGTGGCAAAAGCCAGCGGAGCAATCGTGTCGAGTTTGACCGGAGCGAACTGCCATCGGGACTCGATGGCGTGGGTTCCGCTGCCGGCGATTCGGTCGCTGAGAATCCAGTAGGGACGCCGGCGGTCTTTGAGGAAGAAAACGCGGCGATGGTGAATGACATCGGGCGCGGAGTCGTAGCCTTCGCTGTAACGCGCGGCGAAGTAGTCGAAGGCGGGGCGGCTGATCCACGCGGCCTCGCTGTTGCCGGCAGGTTCCCAGGACGAGACGATCTGCGCACGGCGCTGCCCGCTGCCGTTGAGCGTAACGGTGTTGTGGGCATGGGTCGAGGCGAGGTAGCCGGCAATCGGATTGGCCAGATCGAGGAGATAGCGGCCCGGGTCCACAAGGGCGGTACGGCCGTAGGCGGCAAGTTCGAGGCTGAGTTTGTCTTCATGCTGGTAGGAGGTGCCGTAGGGGCCGGCGTCGAGGGCGAGATAGTTGGCTGCCGAGGTCCAGTTGTCGCGCATAACGGCCACACCGCTGGGACGAAAGAAGCAGGACGATGTGGTGGGCGCCGCGCCAAACTGGCCGGCGGTGAGGATGAAAACAAAGTCTTTGCGCTGATAGAAATTGGCGGCCGCAACCAGAAGGGGACGGCAGTCCTGCGGTTCGCTGGCGTTGAAAGCGGGATAGCGGCCGTCGGGCCGGCGGATGTAAGCGAGATAGTGGCAGATTCGCTCCAGTTCGCGGGCATAAAACTCCGGCACCAACACGCCGTTTTCGATGGCCAGTTTTAGCGGCAGCCAGAAGGCGCTGACCGTGGCGTTGAGGTGATACAGCGAGCAGGACTGGTGGGCGCCGTCGGGCAGGATTTGTTCGCGAAGGTCGCTCAGAAGCGCCGACCAGGCGCGCTGACACCACGCGTCGGATTGTCGGAATTCGGGGAAGAGGATGCCGACGGTGGCCAAGCCGCTGGCCAGGGTGACCGACCAGTCGCCGTGGTCGGCGCCGACCTGCGGGGCAAGCCATTCGGCCTGCTGGTGGAGCGACTGGAGGAGGGCGATCTGGTCGGCGGCGGTGAATTCTGGGGCGGGAAGGAACTGAAAGAACACATCGCTCCAGACGCCGAGGCGGGCGGCCACTTCGAGATTGCGCCACGCAGCCCAGCCCTCGGGGCGGTCGGGCGAGGGATTCTGGGCGATCCAGTCGCGGACCTGCTCGACAAAGGCGCGGGCGTAACGGGATTCGCGGGTACGACGCCAGGCGGCGGCCAGGACAGCGAGGTGGTGGTGGCGGTTGAGCGCATAGGTGAGTTCGGCGTCGCCGAGAAAGGTGTCGTTCCAGCGAATGGGGCGACCGGCATCAAATTTGGCCGAGCCGTAAAACGAGAAAATATGGTTGACAAGATCGTCGGGGTTCAGGGCGCTGCGCGGGTCGGCGGGCCAGAATCCGGCGGCAACCCGGCGGGTGCGAAAGTGATCGCGCAGGGCGTCGGCGGCGGCCTCGAAGTGACCCTCTTCGACGAGGCGTTTGACGCGGGCCAGTTCGGGGCGGGCAAGGTCGAGTGAGTGGAAAAAGGCGGGACTAATCGCAGGTGCGGATGTAGTTGAGTTGCCGCCGGCAGCGGGATTTGCCCGCGGGAGAAATCCGGCGATCATGGCAATCAAGACAATCCTGGCAACGCGCACTTTTTTCATGGCGAAAAGAATCCACGCTGCGCCTGCGACGGGATTCAGCTCGGCAGATGGAATACTTCAAAGCAATGGGGACAGCGGATTTCCAGAAAGTTTCGGCCGCTCTCCTTGGCCTGTGTCAAGAAGCAGTCAATCGGTTTGGCGCGTCCGCCGCATGCCGCACAGCGCACGTTGCGCCTCAAACACGCCGGACAAATCACCTGCTCCCCGACGACCCACGGAAATTCATGAGCGGGGATGCGGAGCGGTTTGCCGCAAACGCTGCAATGCTGTCCGAATTCCGGGACGCGCGGATCGAGGGTGAAGCGATCTTTGATGAACAGGTTGGCCCAGATGCAAAACTCCTTCGGCAACGGATGCCCTCGGTGCTGGTTAAGACTCATCGCGCGATGAAGGAACGTTAGCGCGGTGCGTTTGGAGATGCGGCTCTGGTCGAGATCGGCGAAGTCGCGCGACATGGTGGCGATCAGTTCGTCGAAGTCCTCGGCGGTGTAGCGAACGCAGCCCCAGCAGTCGGTCACACCGCGGTCCCATCGGTTCAGCAGCGCGACGAGGAATTTGATCAGACCGTTGGGGGATTTGACGGCATAGACAAGACTGTAGTGGCCGGAGAAGGGTTCGGATGCAAGATAGGCGCGGTAGAAACGGTCGCGCGGCAGGAGATCGGATTTCGGCGGCGGTCCGAGCGCTCGACGCTGCCGAATGCGCGCCAGCGAGCGGTCGGCGTTCGTGCGCACGATGAGATCGGGGTGTTCGAGCAGGCTCTCGAGCAAGCCCACTGCCATGGGGTCGTTGAACGTGCCCAGTTTTTCGGCCAGAAACTGCAGAATCGTCGTGTCGCCGTAAATCAACTCGATGTAAGCGATGCCCAGCATTTTAGGCCTGGCCGATTGCATCAGCGTCTCGATCAGGCGAAGGCGGTCGGGGGGCGGTTCGCGGAGGAAACTCTCGTTCCACATCATTGCGATTTCCTCGATCTCCATGCTTTCCCAAAACGAGTTAATGAACTGCAAAAGAGAATCGAGCGAAATTTCCGACAAATGCGCAATGGAGGGACTGGCCTGCAGCGATGCGTCGCCCAGCGCTTCGACCGCCAGAAGCGCTACGCGGACATGCTCGGGCAGGTCTGGCCGCTGCAGCAATTGATGAATGCGGTTTTGCACATACGCTTCTTTCATCTCGATCAGCAGCGTGACGGCCAGGCGCTGGCGGCCGGGATTGCTTTCGTCGAACAGGCAATCGAAGAGTGCCTCGATGGCGTGCCGACCCCGGCGTTGTATCCGGCGCGCGAGGGCGCGGGTTTGCTGGACTGACAGGTCCTCGAATTTTTGTCTGGCCAGCAGATTGAGGGTGCGGTTGCGAACTCGAACGCTTTGCACGAGGATGTCATCTACGCGGCCGACAGGAGATGGGACGTCGGAATGAGATTGGAATTTGCGCCGCGACATACGGGATGCGCCTTGATTTCTTTTGGGCAAGACTTCAACTGCAAACCAGACGAATCCTGTCGCCGCGCCGAACGTAATTCCAGCAAAAAGAGCACGGGGTGGAATAAACTTTCTTTCGCTCCGCCGTGCGCGGCGAACGTGAGCGGGCCGTCTGGATGGAACTCGGCTCGCTAGGCATGCAATCGAGAAAAACGCAAATCGGGAGGCCTGGAAAGGATTTCCAACCATTACCGTTGGGGTTTGTTCGCGCAGGCGCGCCACAGGCCTCTTTGTTGTTCGCGCGCCTCGTCTTCGTATTTCTCGAAGCGTGCGCGGCGGCGATAGTCCTGCGCGCGGTCGGCGCGGGCGTAGCCGTCGCGGATCATGCGCGCATTGACGAACTTCTTGTTGCTTAGGTGGACGTAGGCAGGGCCGGAGGCGCTGTCGGCAAGCGGGCCGGCGTCGTTGCTGAGTGTCAAGCCGCTGCTGCGAATCATGCGCTCGAGGTGTTCGACTGCGATGTCCTGCGCGCGAGAATCAAGTTCAGCGGAAGGCCACGGTGCAACTCCGAGCAACGTGACGGTGCGTCCGTCGCGCAGTAACAGTTCTGTGGGACTCAAGGCGGTTTTCAATTGCACAGTTTTCCTTTCGTGCTGCTGTTTCACCGTGATACGCGTTCCGTAAGAATGTTCCCGAGGGTCCATCTTGCGGATTATCCGCGCCTTGCCGCGTGCGGCTGCAGGGTCCCAGCGGCGGATGCGTTCCGCGAAATTTTCGGGTGTTGTCGGCCGCTCGATGAATTTCATGTCCGGCGGTTCGGCGGGGTCGAACAAATGGCCGCCTTCTCGCATCCGCTTTTCGATGGTTGCGCGGAACTCGGGATTGATCTCGTAGCCGACCGAATTGCGGCCGAGACGACGCGCGGCGACTGACGTAGTCCCGCTGCCGAGGAAGGGATCGAGGACGGTTTCGCCGGGAAACGTGAACATACGGATAAGCCGTCGGGGCAGTTCGATCGGGAAGGCTGCGGGATGCTCGTTTTGTCGCATGCCGGCGAAATTCCAATGGCCGTAGAAGAACTCGTTCCACTCGTCGGTCGTCAGGCGCGCGGCTTCTTTGGCGGCGCGGGAGGGCGGCGCCGGCGGCTTGCCGGGCTTTTTGAAAATCAGAATGAACTCGTAGTCAATCTTGATAATGCCGTTGCGCGGAAAGGGGAAGGACCCCATGACGGCCGCGCCGCCGGATGTGTTGCACGTGGTGACCTTCTGCCAGATGATCGCGCCCATGTAGTCGAGGCCGAGTTGTTTTTCACAGAAGCCAACGATCTCTTCGCGGATGGGGATGACCTTGTATCGGCCGTAGTGGGCAGCGCGGGCAAACTGGTCGCCGATGTTGACGCACAGCCGGCAGCCGTCGTGAAGCACGCGTGCGCATTCTTCCCATACGAGATTGAGGTTGTTGATGTAGGTGCAATAGTCGTCGTGAAAGCCGATCTGGTTTGCGGCGCCATAGTCCTTGATCTGCCAATAGGGCGGGGACGTGACGACCAGATGGATGCTCCGGTCGGCCAGTTCGGGCATTGCGCGCGCGTCGGCGAGAATGATTTTGTGGGTGGTCATAAAGGCGTCAGGATTTCCGGAGCCACTCTGGAAGAGTTTCGCGGTGGAAAGCGGACTGTTGGCTTTCCAAGGCATTGAACATTTTCCGCGAAGTCAAAATGCCGGATTTACCCGTGCCACAAACGAAATCATTCCAACTGGCAGTTTCGCGTTCAACTCCGAATTCGCGGGGTGATTTCGGCGGGCGCCTGGCTGCCTCACATTTTTCCTTGAAGACTTCGCTTTCGGTGCACCAACATAGTGTATTCAAGGCGGGGTTCTGCCGGAATTCGGATCTCCCGATGCAGAGTCCCAATAAAGGAATGGGGGCATTTCTTTCCGGAAAGGAGGTGAAGCGAATGCGTAGAGCTTTTACCCTGATCGAGCTGTTGATCGTGGTGGCCATCATCGCGATTTTGGCGGCGATCGCCATTCCGAATTTTCTCGAAGCGCAAACGCGATCGAAAGTTTCCAGAGCCATGGCGGATATGCGCACGCTGGCCACGGCGCTCGAATGCTACGCCGTGGATCAAAACGGCGATTATCCGTTTGACCTGGACAGCCGTGGATGGCCTTGGTATATCACCGACGTTCTTTCTACCCCGATTACGTACGTAACCAATGCCGCCGCACTTCACGATCCGTTTCGAATGCACTTGAACCAGAATGACGCCAGCTGGCGATTCCGGTATGTGAACTATCGAGCCAACTACGGAAGCAAGCCGTGGCCGCCGTGCTGGTGTCCGGGGCCGTACTACACGCGATGGGTTGCCAGCACACCTGATAGCACAATTGATCAGTGCATCGAGCAATGGGGGCTGTGGAAGCTCAGCTCGGCGGGACCCGACCGGACGGCTAATTCGAGTTTCTTCCTGGCCGATCTGGTTTATGATCCGACCAACGGAACAATTTCCGGCGGCGATGTGATCCGATCGCAGAAAACCGGTCAGCGCAAGTAGAGAAAAGCCGCCTTTGCCGGATGTGTGCGAAGAGCAAACCAGCGATGGAACGTGAGGGCCGCCTTCAAGGGCCGCCTATAATACGCATTG
>JADFCW010000086.1 GCA_017161705.1 Candidatus Sumerlaeota bacterium
CTGCACCCATAAAGAAGGCCGAACGAGCAGGGTCGAAATCGGAGTGGCGTGTTTGACGGAGAATGTCGCCGGCGGTCAGCAACGCTGGATAACATTCCTTGCCCGAGGCATATTTGAATCCCAACGCTTCGGATTCGGCGCTGGTTTCGGGCATAACCTCTGCCCGCATGCCGACCGACCGCAGCGCGGCCGCGATGGCGCGGGCATGAGGCGCCATATTCGGGATATAGACGGTGCGGTGGTCGTCAGGTCGCCTATGGTGATTGGCCAGCGAGAGCCGTTTTCCGGCGGACTCGCTGCGCTGGTTGGCCAGGGTGTCGAGAAAGGCCTCGCAGCGCGTGACCACGCCGGCATCGGCGCTGTGCTCGTCTATTTCGATTTGCAAATGAGGCTTGTCGCCCATGATGTAGTTGAAGAAGGTGAGAAGGAAGGAATCGGGGCCACAGCTGAAGTTGGTGATATAGACGGCGTGAAAGCGGGGGTTGCGGCGAATCCACTCGGCGGCTTTGATAATTCGCTGGCCGTAGCGCCAATAAATCCGGCGCCATTCGTCCGGCAGGGACATTTCATCCAGCGGAAGCATGTCGAGGGGAATAGCCTGCACGCCCATCTGGCGCAGCTTGCGCGGAACATCGAGATTGATGCCGCGATCGCATCCGTTGTAAGGCCGGCTGACGATGACGAGGGCCTTTTCGCCGGCGCCCAGCGACTCCAGCGCCTCGCGGCCGCGTTCCCGCATGCGCTGCCGGAATTGCTCCTGGACTTCGAGCCCGCGTTCCAGGGCGCGGCGGATTTCGCGCCGCGTGCTGCGCAGGCGGGATCGGTGCTCCGCGAGCGATTCGACCACATGCTCTTGCGGCATTTGCATATAGAGAGCAGGGCTGAAGATGCGGGCGGCATGGCGGCCGATGTCCCGGGCGGCCAAAATCGTGTAAGGGATACTCTGGACAAGCGGGCAGTTGAAATTCCAGCGGTCGCGGGGGCCGAAATCCGGGCTTTTCGCGTTGATGATGCTCGGCAGAAAGACAAAGTCCACGTCCCGCCGCCGCAGCAGTTCGGCCGCGTGGCCATGCATGACCTTGACCGGATAACAGATTTCAGTGGCCACCTGCTCGATGCCCTCGTGAATGATCGCTTTGGTGGTTTCGCCGGAGAGAACGACCTCGAAACCGAGCGACCGGAAGAAAGCGGCCCAGAGCGGGAGGAATTCATGAAACAGCAGGGCCATGGGAATGCCGACCCGGCCGCGCGTCGGGGGCGGGAAATCGGTCGAGTCCAGACAGGCCCGCAAGGCGGTCGCCCGCTCGGCAAACAGGTCGGGCAAGCCGGTCTCGCGGGCGGCCGAGCGGTTGACCTCGAAGCGCTCGCAGCGGCTGCCGTAAAATAGCGGCGGGTCGTCGGCCACCTGCACGCGGCGGATTTCGCATGCGTTGGCGCATTTGTGGCACGTAAATGTCTCGACCCGCCAGGCGCGCCGGCTCCAATCGAATCCTTTGAACTGTGTGGTCCGGAGTTGAGCCCCCTGGGCAATAGCATCGCGGGCCAACAGCGCGACCCCAATGGCGCCGGTAACCTCGTGGTGCGGAGGCACGACAACCTCGCGCCCCAGCACGCGGTTGAACGCGGCCACAACGGCGCGATTGAACGCCGTGCCGCCCTGAAAAAACACCCGCTGCCCGACAGGCCGGCCGCCCACCACTCGGTTGAGATAGTTGTGGACGATGGAGTAGGCCAGACCGGCCACAAGGTCTTCTTTGCGGGCACCGGTTTGCTGGTGATGGTGAAGGTCGCTCTCCATAAAGACGGTGCAGCGGTCGCCGAGTGACACAGGGCTTTTCGAGGCAAAGGCATATTCGGCAAATTCATCCTGAATCTTGAGCCCGAGACGCTCGGCCTGTTCTTCGAGAAAGGAGCCGGTGCCGGCCGCGCACGCTTTGTTCATCTCAAAGTCGCAGACTGCGCCGTCGCGAATGCGAATATACTTGGAGTCCTGCCCGCCGATCTCAAAGATCGTGTCCACGGTCGGGTCAATCGCCAGAGCGGCTGTGGCCTGCGCGGTGATTTCGTTGCGAATGACATCAGCGCCCACCAGGTCGCCGATCAGATAGCGGCCCGAGCCGGTCGTGCCGCATCCGCGCACGACCACGCGGTCGCCGACCTCGCGCCGGATGTCGTCGAGCCCGCGTTGCACAGCCTCGATGGGTTGGCCGGCTGTGGCCAGATAGCGTTTGGCCACCAAACGCCCCGCCGTATCTATCAGCACAACGTTGGTGCTGACAGAACCAATATCAATGCCGAGAAAAACATCGCGCGGCTCCGCCGAGCCTGCCGGGGCGGAAAGAGGATGCGCGTCGGATCGGTCGGCCCGGTTGGATCGCGCGAAACTGTTGCGATTGTCTGCCGAGGCATTATGTCTGCCAGCCGCGGGAGGAATCAGAGGTTCGAGGCCTGCCGGATCGGAGGCCGGAGCGTGAAGATGCCGTTCGAGGGCATCGAGACGACAGAGGGGAGTTTCGACCTGCTCGGTTAGCAAAATCTGCACAACGCCCAGCGCGCCCATGACGGCGTGAAGCGGGTCCACGATTAGCTCGCCGGGAGCCAGGTCTAGGGCGGCCTCGAAGGCGCGCCGCATACCTGCATTCGACGCCACGCCGCCTTGAAAGGCAATCGGGCGGCGGAAAGGCTTTCCCTGACCGATCGTAGAGCAGAAGTTTCGCGCGAGAGCAAAACAGAGGCCGGCGACAATGTGACCGACCGGCGTGGCAATCTGTTGCAAGTGAATCATGTCCGATTTGGCGAAGACGCTGCATCGGCCGGCCATGTGGGGAGGCGATGGGCATTCCAACGTGAGTCGGCCAAACTCCTCTTCGATGGACACGCCGAGGCGGCTGGCCTGTTGGTCCAAAAACGAGCCGGTGCCAGCCGCGCACAGAGTGTTCATGGAAAAATCGCGGAGAATCGGTTTTCCGGAGCGCTCGTCGTGATCGAACAGGAGAAGTTTGGAATCCTGGCCGCCCATTTCAATGACCGTACGAGCCTGGGGGGTGCGGATGGCGGCGCCTGCACTTTGGGCCACGACCTCGTTGACAAACCGCGCGCCCAGGAGACCGGCCAGTGCTTCGCCGCCGGACCCAGTAGCGCCCACGGCTCGGAACCGTTGGGGAGAGAATTTCGCAAAGACCTCGCGCAGGAGGGTCAGGGCCGCCTCGAACGGCAGACCGTTGTGGCGACGGTAACGATGGGCAAGGATTTGCCCCGACGTGTCGCTCACAACGCACTTGACGCTGATGGAGCCAGCGTCAAGGCCAAGAAGCAAATCACGGCGGCAGTTCATGAGCGGTTCACCGAACAAGATGCGGACAAAAGAGCCTCGGAGGCGTTGGCGGTTTTGTTCTTGCCGGCAGGCGGACTCTTTCCATTCCGGAAAATAACTTTTTTATGACAATCTATCGTTCAACACATCGGAATGGATAGATACGGAAAGTTGGCTCTCATTGCAAATCAAAACAATGATCGGATGCGAGAAAGACAAGATCCGTCGGAAATGTTGTTCAAGATTCAGAGTTGGTGCTAAAGCCCGCTCGAAATGAGGGCGGGTGGTGCAGTCCTAATTGGCCTCGGATTAGGAATGCAGGAATGGCGCTGCAGACGCGGCTTTTGCCGCATGTCCGAAAAACCGCCCGCGGCGGGGTGACACTTTTTGGCCTAGCTGTGTATTTCGGCATTTCATCATTTTTTCAACTGCCCGATTCGGCATGTTTCGATTTCCTGCGTAAGCATCCTATTCTCAAAGCATCAAGACTACCGGCACCGTTTCGTCCTGCAATGGCATGCGCCTTGCGCTCCGCGTGTCCGTGAGATGTTTTGACGACGCAAGAGAAAGGACCCGAGAGCGATGTCACTCCACATTGGCGCCATACGGTTTGCCGGCATGGGTCCGTATATGACGGGGCTATTCCGTCCTCCGCTTCCCGGCGGGCTGCGCTACCGAGCGCCCCGCGGATTTCGCGGCATCGCATGGGCGCGGATTCCCTGCTGCCCGACAAACACTGCGCAATCCCGAAAAAAGAAAGGATCAAGAGGAGGAAAGAAATGAAAGAAAAGCGTGTCAGCAACGGAAAGCCAGCGGACAATCGGCGGCTCGGGCGCAGCGGGAAAATCCACCCGTGGATCGCAGGCGCCCTGTTGGCCGCCACGGCCGCGGGCTTTGCCCAGAGCGACTTGCCCGTCTCGACGGTCCGGCGCAAGGAAGCCGCCCCCGCGCCCGAAGTCCCCTTCAAGGGCGAGGCGGTCGTCAGCCCGCAGCCGCGCTACTTTCTCGACACCGTGGATACGCTCAACCGCTTTGCCACCGACCGCGAGCGCAAGGCGCCGGGCCTCACGAAGAACAACTACGTCGGCAAAGTCTATGAAATCCGAAACGCCGAGGCCTGCGAGCTGCAATGCTATCTCCTGCGCATGCTCGCCTTCGAAGGCGGCACGTGCGAAGTGATGGGCGCCGACGACGTGACCGACGAGAAAGGCAAGGTGCAGTATCTGTTTGTCACCGCGCCCGATTTCATGATTCCCGGCATTGACGAGATCGTCCAGAAGTGCGACCGAAAGGGATTCCGATACAACGACAGCACGACGAAGAATTTTGGCGGCGGGCCGGGCGCCATTCAATATGTCGGCAAACACCGCACAGCCTCCGAACTGGTTGCCATTCTCAAAGGCACGGAGCTGGGCAATCTCGGTGTCTTCTTCTATCCGCCGTTTGCAGACGACTCGACCAACCGCATCTATCTGGCCGAGAATCCCACGGACATCGCCGACGATCTCGCCGCCCTCGAATCCTTCGATCAGCCGCCGCTCCAAGTGGAGCTCGAATGCACCATCTATGAAGTGGACGCCACGGACGGCGGGACGCTGGGTTTGGACTGGGACGCATGGAAGCGCCACCTCAGCGGTTCGCTGACCTATTCTTCTCTCGGCGGCGACAACTTTGCGGACAACGATGTCGAAACCTTTGACACTGTGTTGCGACTCGATGCGCAGGCCATCGTCGAGTTTCTCAACTTCACCGTGCAACGCAGTCACGCCCGCGTGATTACCTCGACCAAAATCACCATGGTCAACAGCGAGGACCTTCCCGGCGCACTGGCCGGCGGCGGCGCGCGCGGCGCGGCCACGGGCGCGCCGGCCGTCATCGAGTCGCTTGTGCATATCCCCTTCACGGTGCTGCAGACCGACGTGGGCGCCACCAACTCGACCAACGCCCGCAACGAAGTCGTGGACACGGCGTTCGAGGGCGTGCGCGTGGAAATCCTGCCGTTCATCGGCACGCAAAGCATCACCATGCGGGTCAACGCGCAGGTCAACAGTCTGATCGGCTACAGCAAGGGCAACAAAATCCCGATCGTCTCGACGCGCCGGGTCAATTCGGTCGTCAATCTCAAGGACGGCAAGCCGGTTGTCTTGGGCGGGCTGGAGAAGACAACGATCAACGATTCGGCCGGCGGCATTGTCGGCCTGATCCGCATCCCCGTGCTGCGCTATCTCTTCGGCGTGGTAACCAGGGACAATCAACGCCGCAGCCAAATCGTGATCGCCCTGAAGCCGCGAATCAAGGCCGCCGACGCGGATGAGCCGGTGATTACGCAAATTATTCCGAAGAACTGAAAGGAAGGGGATGCCAATCATTTGCAAAGACGCCGAGGATGGCCGGGCAAGTCCCGGCCTCTCACTCCCCGGCGTGTTTGCTTTTTCCATTCCCGCTTATTTCCGGGGGACTTTGAGGCGCGCCGGCATAGCGGCCCCCGTCGCCGGAGGGGCTGCCGGCGATCCAGGCGCTTCCGACTTCTCGGCGCCGACGTTCAACTCGCAGCCAAAATCGCTTGCTTTCGGCCGTCCTCGTCACGCGCTATCCTGCATTGCGGATGTAAGGCTCGAGACCTTCCATCCTGTGACATGAAGTTTGGACTGTAGGCAGCCCACAAGATGCAGAGTCTTCAGTAGCCCAAGCCTTCGGGACGGATTTCGGCGGTCTCGACGGTTCCGGCCCGCAGGGTGAACAAGCGCGGGTAGCGCTGGGCCAGTTCGGCGTTGGCCGCCGGAATAAACTGGCGCGCATTGCACTCGACGCCCATCAGGGGCCGCGAGCGGGCAGCCAGCCCGACGGAATGAATATACGCATAGGCGGGATTGGTAAGGTCTTGCACGGTGTAGACTTTTCGGGCTGAAGCGGTTCGGGCAATGGTCAGCAAGGCCGACGTGTGGCCTTTGCAGGTTTTCAGAGCGGCGCCCGACCAGCCCAGTTCATAGGCCAGATCCAAATCGGCGATGTCGGTCACCGATTCGTCCACGAGAACCGGCTTCAAGCGGGCGACCGGCCGCATATCCTCGCGGAGGGTGCGCAGGTCTCGCCGCGTGGGCTGTTCGAGATAAAGCAGGCAGCGGAAGGCTTCGGGGCTGTTGCGCCGGAGTTTTTCGAGAAAGGCAACGCACGAGGCCACGTTTTCGTTTTGTTCGTTCGAGTCGGCGGAAAGGAAGAGCCGCTTCACTCCGCGCCGGTGCAGACATTCGGCGGCCACGGCATGCACAGCGACCACGCGCTGAACGTCGGCGTCAATGTCCTTGCCGCTGATCTTGACCTTCAGGCAGAAGACGCCGTCGCGGGCGATCCATTTTTCCAGACTCACGGGCAGGCCGTCTTTGGGATCGCCGGCGTTCACCTCTGTTTCGCGGAGTTTGTCCACGCCGCCGACCAGATGCCAGATTGGAACGGCGGGAGCGAAGCGCGGGCGCAAGTAGTCCGATGCAAAGCGGTTGCGGAACCTGGGACCGAGAAAGGCGCTGAGATCGGGCGCAAGGTCCCGCCCGTAGCAGTCATAGGCCGAGCGGCGGTGAATTTTCCCAAAGGCGTCGTGGACGGCGGCGTCAAAGAGCGAAATGGCGTTGAGACCGGCAAGGAGGGGAAGCGGCTCGGCCAGCGAGAGACTGGCTGTGGCTTCGGCACACCACACGGCAGCTTTTTTCTTGAGGGCCCAGCCGATTTCGAGGGGATGGGCCGCGGGCCTTTCAGCGTTCAGCCATACCGCGGCCTTTTCGGCCGCCTGCTGCATAGCCTTCTGGCGGTCGGCGCGTTCGACCTTCGCGCTAGGAAAGGCCCAAAGTTCGCTGAGGAGAATCTGGCCGAGCCCCTCGGCCTGCCGGCCCGATGGCGACTCCAACCGAACTCGGGCGGTGGCTAGCGTTGTTGTCTCGACCAAGCCTGTTCCAAAACGCAGCGGCACGCGCAGGCGAATCGGCTCAAATCGCAGCGAAACCTCGACCACACGGGACGGCCCCGGCGGATATATCCCTCTGCGGCCGCGTGCGCTCGGAATTATTCGGCAGGAGGAAGTTGCAACCGCCGCCGCACCGGAGCCAAGAGCGGCGTTCAGGAAACCGCGACGGTTGATTTTTCGCGTCATGGTATTGCCTCCCTGCAGTTGGGGATTCGCGTTCACGCGGCAATCGGCCCGGGGCCGTAGCACATCTCGTGAAAGTTGCAGCGGCAGCAACGATGCTTCTGGTCGGTCATCGGGAAATCATCGCGCCGCGCCTCATTGGCCGCTGGATTCACCAGACACTGCCGCATGGCATGGATGCCGGTGACGATCTTTTCCTGCATGGCCAAAGCCGTTTCGGGAGAGATCGCCGTCTGGACTACCTCGGGCGTTTGCAAATACGCAAGAACCACCTCGATGCTCTCCAGGCCGGAGCGCCACTTCTGCATCGCATAGAGGCTGTAGCAGGCGGCCTGATCGAGATCGTGCTCGGAAGCCTCGCCGGATTTCCAGTCAATGATCGCAATCTTGCCGTTCAGACGCACGGCGCAATCCAGCTTTACATAGACAGGAACGCCGTCGGCTAGAAAGGTATCGAGCTGCTCGACAGCCAGCCATGCCGCGGGGTCGGCCGTTACGAGCGGAGCGAGCAAAGGGAGCGAGCAGAAGTGTTCGAGGCAGGCAAACAGTTTGTCGCGGATTTCGACGCGCCGCGCGTCGCTGACAGGCAATCCGTAGTAGTGTTCAAATAGGTTGCGGTTATATTTGGCGTTGGTGCGCCAGCGCTGTTCGACCGACTGTTTCCACTGCTCGTTGAGAAGGGCGCGCGCTCGCTCGCGCAGCGGAACCGGTTTAGGCCGATAGCCGCTGCGCAAGCGTTTGACTTCGCCCTCGATCACGGCGTGAAGAATGTCGCCCGCCCACATGTCCAGGTTGACAATTTGCTTGAGACGATAGGCCTGGCGCGCCTCAGACGGGGCGCTGTCCTCCCACCCGCCCCACGACCCGTAGTATTGCCAATAATACTGCCTGGGGCATTCGTTGAACGCCTTCTGGCGCGAAAGCGACCAGGACAAGACGTTGACAAGCGGGCCCATTTTAGGCATCATTCAGGGCGGCGATCCCCGGAAGGGCTCTGCCTTCGAGGAATTCGAGCGAGGCGCCGCCGCCGGTCGAAACATGTGTCATTTTGTCCATTAAACCAAACTTGGCCACGGCTGCCGCAGTGTCGCCGCCGCCGATGATCGTGACGGCAGGAGACTTGGCCAGCGCCTCGGCCACCTCGCGCGTTCCTTTGGCAAAGGCATCTATCTCAAACACGCCGGGCGGCCCGTTCCAGACGATAGTTTTGGCCTTTTCGATTTCACGGTGGAACATGGCGATGGTTGCCGGTCCATTGTCCACGGCCATCCAGTCGGCGGGAATGGCATCCACGGCGACAACTTTGGTCTGGGCGCCGGCCTCGAACTTGTCAGCCACCAGACAATCCACGGGCAGAATGACCTTGGCGCGGGCGCTGTCGGCTTCGGCCAGAATCTGCTTGGCCGTCTCCAACGTTTGCTCTTCAAAGATAGACTTGCCGATTTCCAGGCCCTTGGCCTTCAGAAGCGTGTAGGTCATCCCGCCGCAAATCAGGAGCGTATCCACCTTGCTCATCAGGCTTCGGATCACGTCAATTTTGGTGGAGACTTTGGCGCCGCCGAGAATGGCCAGGAGGGGCCGTTCGGGTTTTTCCAACGCATCGCCCAAATACTTGAGTTCCTTCTGAACGAGGAAACCGGCCGCCGCCGGCCGGAGAAAGTCGGTGATGCCGGCAGTCGAGCAATGCGCGCGATGGGCGGAGCCAAAAGCGTCCAATACATACATATCGGCCAATCGAGCCATTTGTTTCGAGAGTTCGGGATCGTTTTTCTCTTCGCCGGCATGGAACCGCACGTTTTCGAGCATCAGCACATCGCCGTCTTTCAGCTGGGCGACCATTTTTTCCACTTCCGGCCCGATGCAGTCGGGGGCCATGGCCACAGGTTTTCCCAGCAATTCACTGAGGCGTTGGGCGCATGGGGCAAGGCGGTATTTGTCTTCCGGGCCTTTTTTCGGCCGCCCCAAATGCGAGGCCAGAATCACACGCGCCCCGTGGGAAATGAGATAGCGGATAGTCGGCAGCGACTCGCGAATGCGCGTGTCGTCCGTGATCTCGCACTTTTCGTTGAGCGGGACGTTGAAGTCCACGCGCACGAACACGCGTTTTCCCGCCACCTGAAGCTTGTCCACCGTCAATTTGGCCATTGCTGTTTCCTCCTGAAAAATCAGAATGAGTTGTCGGCCCCCCATGCCGTGTCCGGAACAATGTTTCTATGCTGGGACTGCCGACCAAAGCCAAGATCATTCGCCAGGAAGTATGCGAAGCGAGCGCGGGCTGAGTCAATCGTTTTTCTGCGGGAGATATACCGGTTGGCCCGAGGGGGGCGCCGGCTTTGGCGGCTTCGGCCGGGCGGTCTGGCGCAGCACGGATAGCGGACTGCGGTGTGTCAGAGCGGCGCGCGCGGGGTCAACGCGCACAAAGCGGCTTGACGCCGCGGACTTTGGTGTCTATGGCAAGAAACTTATCCCGCGAGGTAATAAATAACGTGCGGAAATCCTTGCCGCCGAATACCACATTCGAGGCGTAGGGCACAGAGATGATGCCAATGGATTTCCCATCGGGCCGATATACGCATACACCCACTTTGCCACATGCGATGTAGAGGTTTCCCTGCTCGTCCAGGGTCATGCCATCGGGGCCGCCGGGCAGGTCTATCCAAGATTGTTCATTGGCCAGGACGCCGGGCGCCTTGACCTCGTATTTGTAAATCTTTCGTCCGCCATTGTCGGCCAGATAGAGAGTCTTAAAATCGGCGGTCAGCAAAATGCCGTTGGGTTTTTTGCAGACGGTCGAGACGCGCGTGACCTTGCCCTGCGGCGAGACATAATAAACGTCTTCCTTCATGACCGCTTTCTGGCCGCCGTGCGAATAGCAGGGATCGGTGAAATAAAAGCCATCCACTTCGTCAATGGCGAGATCGTTAGGTTCGTTGAAATGCAGACCGTCTATTTCCGAGGCAAGGATAGTTTTCTTTTTTGTTTTGACGTCGAATTTGACTACGCGATACGCCGCGCCCTCGCAGACGTATAGCTCGCCTTTGCTGTTCATCATCATGCCGTTGGCGTCGGTGCTGTCGTTGACAAACACGCTCACACCCTTGCCGGCTTCATAGAAATGGATCGAGTTGTTCTTGCCGTCGGAGAAATAAACGTTGCCGTTGGCGTCGGCCGCCGGCCCTTCGCTAAATCCGTACCCGCCCGCAATCTCCCGCCATTGCGTTCCGGGAGCGATCAGGTCCTCGAGGGTGGCGGCGCCGGCGGCCGCCGCCGCAGCTGAGGCGGCCATGCCGAATCCTGCGCCGAGCATTCCGAGCTGGAGAATGATTTTCAGTGTTGCCATGTGAGGCCTCCCTGGCGGCGCTCGCAACGGGGCGGCGAATCAGATATTCGCGGTGTCGCCGCGCGCGTTATTTTGCGCCGCTTTCTGCAGACTTTTTCGGATAATCGGCATCGCACGCCACGCGGAACCCCGCCCAGTCGTAAGTCAGCCAGCTGGCAAAGCGGCGTCGGCGCGCCGTGCGGCAATAGGATTCCGAATACCCCCACGAACCGCCGCGCATGACCTGCATTTCGCGGTTGTCCTCGTCAAGGTTCTCGCGGCTGCCGTCCGGTGTATAAGGATAAGGCTTCCAGATGCTCGAAGTCCACTCCCACGCATTGCCCGCCATGTCGTAAAGACCAAAGGGCGTCGGCGGGAATTGACCGACGGGCGCGGGGCCTTCCCACTTATCCCTGCCGCCGACGCCGCGGATATTGGCCAAATCGTGGCTGATCGCCCCGGTGGCCGTCGGATACTCGAATTGCTTGCCGGACGCAGCGGCATATTCCCATTCCGCTTCAGTCGGCAGGCGCAGGCCCGCCCATTTGCAGTAGGAGACGGCCGACTCCCAGATGAGCCCTACAATCGGCTGTTGCGGATCGTTATAGCCCGCCTCGCCCCAGTGGAGCGGTTCGGGCACTTCGCCGAGATCGTAGAAGGGGGCGAATTGGCGGTTGGTGACCTCGAATTTTCCGAGCCAGAAGCTTTTGACCGTGACTTTGTGCGGCGGTTTCTCGTCGTCGTCGCCTTTGTCGCTGCCCATGGTGAACTCGCCGCCGGCAATGAAAACCAGCACCGAGCCGTCTTTCGGATTGAGCCACTCATCGCCGGCTTTGGGTTCCCGGCCGCTCTGGGGTGTCCATCGTCGGGAGGCGTCGAGGCCGCTCTCGGCCGGCGCCCCACAAGCCAGACCGGCGTTGAGAGTCGCCAGAACCACAAAGGCAAATACACAGGTTGCTTGTCGGGCTGTCATGATGAAACCTCGTGGGTGGATTTGGGCGGATAGCATGGACATTATGGACGGCATGGACGTTGTGGATGGTTCTGATTTATTTCCGATTTCTTTTTCCATCCTTATTTGCCTCTTGCGGCGGTCCAGGAGGCCTGGTCGCTCCAGCCTTCTTTGCGCAAACGGCCGCCGGCGTTGGTGTCGTCGAGCACGCCGGTGAAAATGACCCCGCGCTCGTCTTCGTCGCCGTCGGGGGCCGGAACCTCGAAATACACGCTGGTACCCCACACGTAAAAGTGCCAGAGTTCAGTCGGCATTGTTTCTGTGCCTTTGGCATACTTCGCAGCCAGCTGTCCATTCTTGCGCTCGATATGCAACACACCGTCGAGGGGTTCGGGGCTGTTTTGGGTCTGAATGCGCCACGCGCCCGTCAAGTCAGCCGGTTTGCGTTGCGCCGTCCACTCCTGGGGCGCGTCTTTGCCAGCCTGCCGGGTTCCTTTGATCGTGTCGCCGTCCACGCGGCCTTTGAAGGCCACGCGGGTCAGGCGCTTACCTTCGGGGAACTGGGCGGAGAACGCGATGTCGCGGCCGGTGAGCGAGATGTCGCGCACACGGTTCGGCTTGCCTTGGCCGGCGGTCAGGGCCCCTTGCACGGTTTGGAACTCCTGCGTCAGCGTCAGGCGCATGGGAATCGCGCCTGAGGCCGTTTTCTCGGACCACTCCCATATGCCGCCGACCGGCGCAGGGATGATCCAGAGGTAAATGACATCGTTTCGGGCCTTGGGAATGTTGACTTCCTTGTCGGCCTTCCAGTCGGCCATATTGAAGGCGTGCGAGACAATGCGAACGCCGGGTTGAAGTTCGCGGAAGCACTTGGGACGGAGTTTGAGATTGATCTCGTCGAGCAGATACATGGTGAGAGCGGTGGCGGGCCGCAGGTCCTGGTCAAAGATGTCGCCCTGGACAAAGGTCAATTTGTCGGCCACTCCGGCGGCTTCTGCATTTTCTTTGCATTCTTCGATGCGCTGGGGGTCGAGGTCCACGCCGAATCCTCTGGCGCCGTATTGTTTGGCGGCGGCGATGAGAATGCGGCCGTCGCCGCAGCCCAGGTCGAATACATAGTCGGAGCTGGAGATGGCAGCCAGTTTGAGCATTTCCTCGACAACCTGCGGGGGCGTGGGCTCGAAGGGGACGTCGAGGTCGGGCTCTTTTTTGTCCGCGCGCAAGGGAGCGAGGAAAAGCAACAGCAAGCCGCACAGGCCGGCGAAGCGGATGCGTCGAGTCCGGATTCGGTCGGTCATGATGGTTTTTCCTTTGAGAAAGGTATGTGTCGTGTCCGCAAGAAGGGAATTGGGGCGATAGAGGCAAACAGTCAAGACCAAAAAGTACAAATTTCCCGGCTGGGTGCATCCCCCGAAATCGGGAGGAGGTCATTGGAATTTGGACGCCGGGGACGGCGTTCTTCCCGGAAATCCTTTCCAGAAGCCATAGTTTGACGAACGGCTTCAGGGTTTGGGCTGGGAGGACTTTCCGGCCTCGGTGCGTTTTTCGGCGATCACACGGTCTATCATGCCGTATTCGAGGGCCTGCTGGGCCGTCATGATGAAATCGCGGTCGGTGTCGCGCTCAATGCGAGCGATGTCCTGTCCGGTATGCTTGGCAAGAATGGCGTTGAGCTGGTGTTTGATGCGGACCAGTTCACGGGTCTGGATGCCGATGTCGGTGGCCTGACCGCCGACGCCCGCCGACGGCTGATGGATGATGATGCGCGAATGGGGAAGGGCGAATCGTTTTCCGGGCGTGCCGGCGGCCAGCAGGATGGCGGCCATCGAGCCGGCTTGTCCGACGCATGTGGTGCAGACGTCGGGCTTGATAAACTGCATGGTATCGTAGATGGCCATGCCGGCGTCGGCAGCCCCGCCCGGACTGTTGATGTAGAGGTTGATGTCCTTGTCGGGGTCTTCGGATTCGAGAAAGAGCAGTTGGGCGATGATCAAATTGGCAACGGCATAGTTGATCTCGGTGCCGAGAAACACAATGCGGTCCACGAGCAGGCGCGAATAGATGTCATAGGCATAGCCGCCGCGTTCGCTTTGTTCGACAACGGTGGGAATTATGTATTGGGCCCGAGGCTCAAAGCGGCGGGCGTTGGACGCAGAGAGCGGGTGAACGAAGAACTTCCGAGTATTCATTGGGGTTTCCTTTTTGCAGTTTCACCGAACACGTTGGATTCGGGTTCCTCTTTGGCGGCTCGCAGCCTTGCGGCCGATGGGCGGCTCGGAATGGCCGACCGTGCCCGGCCTGCCGACGTCTCTGCGGCGCTGGCCGGGGCATATCCGGCCGCGGGATCTTGCCCCCTACGATGCCGTGGGTGTTCCGTCGGGTGTCACCAGTTTCGACTCGGGCATGACGTATTGCTTGCTGATGTTGGCGCGCGAGAGCAGAAAGTCGTTGACCAGCTCATACTTGAGATCGTCTTTGAATGCCTCGAGGCGTTTCTCCTTTTCCAGCCGCGCGCGCACAGCCAGCGGCCGCCGGCCCTCGCGTTCGGCTTGTTTGGCGATGGCACGCTCGAGATCCGCCTCGGACGCCTCGATTTTTTCCTTCGCCGCAATCGCATTGGTGAGCAGGAGGACGCGCACCATCCGCTCGGCCGTTTGCCGTGTCCGCAATGCGTATTCTTTCGGATCATCCCCGAGGTCTTCCAGACGGAGGCCTAGCCGGCCCAGACGGCGGGCATGTTCGCTGACCAGGTGCCGGTAGGTTTCCTCTCGGAGAGTCTCAGGCACATCAAACGGGTTGCGCTCGATCAGCTGGTTGAAAATCTTCTCCAGAGCCTGGTCGCGAACCCGCTCCTCTTCGCTTTGTTCGAGTTCCTTGCGAATGCGCTCGCGCAGTTCCTGCGCTGTGTTCATGCCGGCCACATCGCGGGCAAATTCGTCGTTGAATTCGGGAAGGATCTCGCGCCGCACCTCGCACACTTTGATGTGATAGATATCGGCGGAGCTGGTGATCACGCCGCCTTCCGATTTGCGCTCGAACGGAACACGCACGGTCAGCAGATCGCCGGCCCGCTTGCCGCGAAGTTCCCGCTCGACCTCTTCCGGCAACGAGCGCGCAGGGTGGGCAAAGAACTGTCCCTCGCGCTTAAGGTTGGGAACCTCCTCGCCGCTTTCGTCGGTCACGCGAATATCGAGCACCACCCCGTGGCCTGGGGCGTAGGGCGAGGTTTCGGTTTTTTGAAACGTCGCATGCCGCCGCCGCAACTTTTCGATCTCGGCCTCTACCAGCGCTTCGTTGATCTCGTGGGCATCCACGGTCAGGTCAAAGCGGTCATACCCTTGCGGCTCGACCCGGGGTTGGATTTCGAGGGAGACCGAAAACGTAATGTCCTGGTCCTTCTCGACGCCGGAGTTCTGGCGGTCCAGTTCGCGAAGTACGGTGTAGTTCTTTTCTTTGACAATCTGCTCCAGACAGTTGCCAAAGAGATAGTCCAGCGCGTCCTTCTCGACTTCCTTGTGGTAGCGGTTTTGCAAGAGTTTGAGCGGGGCTTTGCCGCGGCGGAATCCCTCGATGATCACGGTCTGGCGAAGCTCTTTGTAATACTCCTCGGTCTTGCGGTCATATTCGGCGGCTGGGACCTTGAATTTCACGTCCACAATGGAACCGGCGCGCAAGGTCGCCTCGAGCAACTCGTAGCGAACGGGCGGTTCCTTTTTCTCTACTGCTTCTTCCGCCGCTTGCGTTTCAGCCGCACCGGACGGTTCGGCTTCTGCCGAGGGCGCCTGAGCGGGCGCAGCCGCAACCTCGGCGGCCGGTGTTTCACCAGCGCTTTCGGCCGTTGCGGACGGCGCTTCCTTTGCGGGCATTTCGCCGGCGGTCGGGTTGTCGGCGGCAATTTCGGCCTTGGGTTCTTGTTCGGACAAAGCAGTTTCTCCCTCTCTGGCAGGATGACGGGCGTTTCAGCAGATACGTTTGAAAAACTTTGATTTCAGCCCTGCGAAATCCTCAAGAAATTCTATTGTCTTTCGCACAAAGACACAAAATCAAGCAAAACCTTTCAGTGGCGCCGCCACAAAAAAAATCTGGGAAAAAGGAGCAGCACGGCTGGGTGTTTCCGTCATTCTCTGGCTGTTCTAGCGGCGGGGATCGGCGATCTTTCCGGCCAGAGCGGTTGCAGCGGCGACGGCGGCGCCGGCGAGGTAGATTTCCGAATCGCGGTTGCCCATCCGTCCCCGAAAATTGCGGTTCGCGGTCGAAAGACAGCGTTCGCCGGCAGCCAGAATGCCCTGATGCGCGCCGAGGCACGGGCCGCAGCCCGGATTGCCGATCACCGCGCCGGCATCGGCCAGTGTTGCCAGAAGGCCTTCGTCGAGGGCGCGGCGCCAGACTTCCGCCGATGCGGGGACGACGATCATACGGGTTGTGGGAGCGATGCGCCGCCCTTTTAGCAGCCGCGCCGCCGTTCGCAAATCGTCGAGCATTCCGCCTGCGCAGCTGCCCAGAAAAACCTGGTCAATCGGTATCCCGGCCAATTCGCCCACGGGCCGGCCGTTGGCGGGGGAATGCGGCGCGGCTACCTGCGGCTCTGCCTTGCTGACATCCAAGGTAATGGTGCGTTCGTAGGCGGCATCGGCGTCGGGTAGAAGAAACTGGGTCTCGCAGTTTTTTTCCGCCCGCCGCGCGGCCAGCCATTGGCGCGTCGCATCATCCGGCGGGACAAGGCCGGTCTTGGCACCCATTTCGGCGGTGAGATTGCACAGCACCATCCGGTCTTCGATCGTGAGATGCGGAATCAGGTCGCCGGCAAATTCGACGGCGCGGTAGTCGGCCCCTGCCGGCCCGATCATTGCCAGAAGCTGGAGCGCAATGTCTTTGGCGGCGACAAATTCCGGAAGCCGGCCGGTCAGCACGACCCGCAGGGTCGGCGGCACGCGGAGCCAAATGCGGCCGAGCGCCCAGACCGCCGCCATTTCCGTCCGCCCGATGCCGGCAGCAAAGGCTCCCAGCGCCCCTTGTGTCGGGGTGTGTGAATCGCTGCCGACGATCAGCAGACCGGGTCGCGCGTGGGCACGCTCGCACATGACCGTGTGGCAGACGCCGTGACCGAGGTCGTAGAAATGCTGAATGGCTTGCTCGCGGACAAACTGCCGGATGCGCCGGTGGTTTTCGGCGTGGTCGGCCGTCGGGGCGGGCACGGCATGATCGAGGATGATGACCAGGCGAGCGGGATCCCAGACGTGCTGGACGCCCATAGCCGCGAACGATTTGGCGATGGCTGCGGCATTGTCATGGGACATGGCAATGTCGGGCTCGACCGTCACGATTTCGCCCGGAGCGACGGCGCTGCGGCCAGCTTTTTGCGCGAGGATTTTTTCCGCCAGTGTCTGACCCATCTTAGCCCTTGCAAGGGAACTCTCGAACTCCGTGCGAGAAGGTACGGATTTTTCGCTATGGACTGCCCCCCGATGATGAAAGCATCCAGCCGCACCCAACCGGTCTCCAAGCGCGGAGACGACTATTTTCCCTTCATCTCGTTCACAATAATTTCCACCAATGCTGCTTCATCGGCTCCGAAGGCCTTCTTGATCTCGTCAAGAGACTTTCCTTCTTTCAGAAGCGAAGCAACTTTGTCGTGGCACGCTTTCATGGCGGCGATGTATGTCTTCACAATCTCCCGGCCGACACGGTTGATATGGTCGCCGCAGAACTGCGCGTTCGACGAAATAGGAGTCAACCGCGCACTCCCCGCGCTGTCAAGGCTTGCGGCCGCTTTCCGGCCTGGCGGCCGCCCGAATGTCGCGATGAACGCGGGCGGCCTCGATGAGCAGCGGCTCCAGTGCGCTGTAGTAGGCATCGCTTTCCATCCGGTCTTTTTCGCGCTTGAGCGCCTCGATTCGGTCGAGCAGAGCGCGATAGTGCTCCGTCAGTTCGCGCGGGACGGAGGGCGGGAAATGGAAATCACGCAGGAAGCAGCGAGCCGCGCGCGCACCGTCTGTGCTCTCCGCTGTGCCCGTGGTTCTCTCGTCCGTGGCCTCGGCTTGCGTCGTGTTCGCCATGTCCTCCACAAGCCGCATCCCGCGTCCGTCGCCGTTGTCGTCGAGCAACGCATGTTCTGTGGCAAGCAGGCCGCGGCCGACATAGAAGGCCTCGGTCAGCGCCGCTGCCTGACGCGTTGCTTCAAGAACGGAAATGCGTTCGTCGCGGTTCTGATCAGCGCTGCCGTCTTCGAGGCCTTGCAGAAAATACTCCATGAACTCCGTGGCGTTGCGTTCATCCACGCTGCGGGTCGCGGTGCAGATAATGCGGCCGGGTGCGCTGAGTTTGTTGATAAAACCCGCGCTGCACGAGGCAGCATTGATGATCACGATATTCCGGGCGCGAAATGCTGTCAGCCATGCGGCCAGATCGTCGGCCGTCAGATCGGGCCCGGGGATATGAAAGCGCGACACCTGCCGCCAGTGGCTGCCGTGGCCGATCAGGTAGAGGAAAAGATCATCTTCGGGGCCGACGGCCGAGGCGGCTTTTTCCAGCACCGCCCGAATCGTCTCGCGATCGGAGCGGGCAGGGCTGCTGGTTGTGCCGCCGCCCGATTCGGTGAGCAGAACGACCGAGCCCGGGGCCTGACCCATCGTTTCGATGAGCGCGGCGGCCAGCCGCCGGCCCCACGCGGCAAATTTGGCCTCGTAGGCCGTGTCGCCGCCGCTGCCGCAAACAATGAGATGACGGGATGCCGCCTGAGCGGTCGGCAGCATAAGCAGCAGGCCGACGGCGGACAAGAGAGCCGCGGGCAGAAGTCGGACGGCCCGAAGCCCGCCGGCGCTCTTCATGCCGGGTTCGCCGCAATACTGGTGTAAGACCATACTTTTCCTCTTTGGCCGCAACCGAAAGAACCTCGCAAGATGGCTAAATCTCAAAATGAAAGATTCGAAGGCAGCCGTATAAGCTAAAGCAATCGTTTGTCTTGCGATGAACCAGGACTGCAAGGCGGCAGCATGGCTGCCGCCCTCCAAAACTTTTGCCCTGATCTCGCAGAGCGAAATGCTTTTGCTTTGGACTGCGGCAGCATGGCTGCCGCTTTTACCCGACAAGTTTCTACGCACCGAACGGGGTCTGTGGCCATAACCAAACATAGGATGGTCCGCAAGGATGAACGCGTTTTGGCTGGATCTTAAAATGAAAGAATCTATGAGTTTTTTCATCAAATCCGGGTAAAAGAGTCCAACAAGCAATCTGGGTCGCAGAGCATGGGACATCGTCCTTTCAACACGCACCTGCCTTTGCCGCCGCAGTGACTTCGGTCTCGACGGCTGCCGGCGATTCTCTCAACGATATCCCTTCTTCCGCCGCATATACCATTCGCTGATCCACAAGGAGGCCAGGAGAATATAGAATAGAGGGAAGCGCCACAGGTGGATCCGCGTCTCGTCGGCCTGCTGCGAGGGCTGCCAGCGAATGGCCCGCGCCACCTCGCTCAGACGTTCGATCGGGAAAAATGCTCCGCCCGTGCGCCGCGCCATTTCGCGCAACGTCGTTTCGTCGTACTGCGCCCGCTGAAACTCGCGCTGGTCCGGCGACGCGATCACCGCTTCGTCCAGCCGCCCTACCGTCCGGCCTTCATCATCGAGTGCGGTCAGTGTCAGCCGATACATACCGGATTCTTCGGGAACAAAGCGGCAGGCATACAATCCCGGCTCCCGGATGGATTCATCCACGGCGAGTGTGGTCTGGCGGCCCGACGGTGCGGCAGCTGCAACCGCGACGTTCAAGCTTTCGCGCTCGTCATAGACAGCGTCGCGCACGATGAATTCCATCTCGGCCGGCTGTCCTGTCGTGTAAGTGTCGTGTTTGGCGCGCAGGCGAATCGGCTCGGGACTCTCCTGCGCGAGACTGCGAATGATCTGCCGCCACAGGCGCTCGTGCACGCGGTCGGCTTCGTCCGCTCCCAGCTGCCACTGCCAGGTCGAATCCGTGGCCAGCACGGCGCAGCGGCCCTCACCGTATCGCTGAACGGCGAACAGAGGCCGTTCATCCTTTTCCGCGTCCTTGCTAACCGCGCGAACATGAACCGAGGCGCCGGGCCGGATCAACGCAAACGGATTGATTCGATAGAGCGATCCGATTTTCTCCCACAAACGCCGGTTTGTCTCGGGATCGGGATCGAGCGACCATGCCCCCGAAAGGAGGCCTTCCACGCTCGGCTGCGCTTGATATGGACGGTCCGGATCGAGGCTCGGTGTTTTTCCTGCGCCGGCATCCCGCGGCAGTCGAACCGGCATAAGGGTCTCGATAATCGTGCCGGCGAATCCACCTTCGGCGAACGAGTGCCGGCCGCCCAGAAGCAGGAGCGAGCCGCCCCGCTTTCGCACATAGTCGCGCGTCAGCTCCAACTGTGTTTGCGAGAAAAATTCCGCCTCGATCTCCCCCCAGATGATCAGTTGATAGGGGAACAGATCGGCGGCGTTTTGCGGGTAGCCTTTGACCAGCTCGTTGGGTTCCATCCCCAGGCGCAGGAAAAGCGCCTCGTCGTAGCGCGGCATGTCTGGAGTCACGTCGGTGCCCTCGAAAATCGGGTTGGCGAGATTGGACCGGTTGCCGCGATACTTGAACGTTTTTTCGGGACCAGAGATGCGAATGAGACTGCTCAGTTTCAGCTGCTTGTCGTCTTCGAGGGCGCGGCGGATGAACTTGTGCTCCCAGTTGGGACGACCGGCCAGGAAGAGGATTCGCCACGTTTTCTCGCGGTTGTCCACGAGGACGCGATGGGCGTTGTTCTGTGCGATGCGCTCGGCGGCGGTTGTCGGTTCGTTTTCGCGTGCCGAGGCCAGCCGCGCCCGCACTTCCACTTCCGTCCATTCTTTTCCGGGACAGACAAATTCCAGACGGCCTTCCAACTCCGCGTCGTCGCTTTCCACGTTCAGACGGCAGGAGCCGAGAACCGAACCTCCGGCGCGCGCCTCGATCACCACTTCGTTGCCGGAAAGGCCCACAGCACGCAGCGGTGCCTTTACAGCCACTGACCGATCGTCGGAGTTGTTGCGCCGGACCGCCGGCGGCTTCAACTCCAGATCGCGCCAGTGCGACTCAGCGCCAACGCCAACCGTGAACACAGGGACCTTCAGGCGTTCGAGCAGGTTCAGGTCCGCGGGGCGCTCGCGCGTCTGATGCACGCCGTCGGAAAAGAGCACGACGGCGGCCACGCTCACATCCTCGAAGTCGCGCAGGGCGGCTTCGGCTGCGCCCGTCAGGTCGCTTTCATTCTGCTCGAAATGGAGATCGTCGAGCGATTGAATGCGCTCGACCGATTCGCCGAAGCGGCACAGAATCAGGCGGCATTTTTCGCGGAGCGCGTTCTCGAAGTCGGCGCGCGCCGACTCATAGGCTTCGCGAAGGCGCCGCCCGCGCGTTCGCCCGTCGGCCCCGCTCACCTGCATGCTTTTGGAGTCGTCGAACAGAACCAGCACCGCGCGGTCGGTCGGCCGCACGCGTTTGCCCACAAGGCAGGGGTCGAGCAGCAGGAACAAAGCCAGGGCGGCTGCAGCCG
>JADFCW010000087.1 GCA_017161705.1 Candidatus Sumerlaeota bacterium
GATATTGTTATCACCTGACCACGCCCCTGGGATTTTCCATGAAAACACCGAACCTTGTCCTATGATTCCCGTTTTTGACAGCCGTCTTTTCCGCCGGGTGTTCGTATTGGACATACAACCATGCCAAGACTATAGAACGGCTTCCGCGCTTTCTCCCGCGGGGGCGAAGAACTCCTTTTCCCTTCTGTCCCTACAGCGTGTCCGCTATTTTCGCGTTTCCCTGCTTATTACGAAATCGGCAGGGGGCAGCGGCTGCGGATTTCGGCCGCAAGGTCGGCGGCGAGGGCGTCGAGCGACGGCGTGCCGCGGTTGCCGAGTTTGCGGCGTCGAACCGCGACGGTACGGGACTCGACCTCGCGGTCGCCGATGACCAGCATCACCGGAATCTTTTTCAATTCCGCCTCGCGGATTTTGTGGCCGATCGTCTGCTGTCCGTCGTCGAGAAGAACGCGGATGTGCGAGTCCTGCAGGCGATGGGCGACCTCGCGCGCATACTCCAGATGACGCTCGCCGATCGGGAGAATGGCCGCTTGCACCGGCGCCAGCCACAGGGGGAAGTTGCCTTCACAATGCTCGATAAGAACACCGAGAAAGCGCTCAATGGAGCCGAAGATGGCGCGGTGAATCATGACGGGCCGATGGCGCGCACCGTCCACGCCGACGTAGGTGAGATCGAACCGCTCCGGGAAATTGAAGTCCACCTGAATGGTCGAGCATTGCCACAGGCGCTTGAGGCAGTCGCGGATTTTGAAATCAATCTTGGGGCCGTAGAAGACGCCGGCGCCCGGATCTTCGGCAAACGGGATGCCCAGTTTCTGGAGCGTGCCGCGCAGTACGTTGGTAGCCAACGCCCACTGCTCATCCGACCCTATCGAGCCGGTTGGCCGCGTGCTGAGAAACACCTCGTATTCATCGAATCCGAAGGTGCGGTAGAAGTGCTGGATCATGTCAATGATACGTTCGATCTCGCCGGGCAGCTGTTCAGGCGTGCAGAAATGATGGGCGTCGTCCTGAGTAAAGACGCGGACGCGAAACAGGCCGTGGAGAACACCGGAGAGCTCATGGCGGTGAACGCGGCCGAACTCGGCGACGCGCAGCGGCAGGTCGCGATACGAGTATAGCTTTGTTTTGTAAATCAGCAGGCCGCCGGGACAATTCATCGGCTTGATGGCAAATGTGCGCTCGTCAATCCTGGTGAAATACATGTTGTCCCGATAGTGATCCCAATGGCCGCTGCGATGCCAGAGTTCCTCGTTGAGGATCATGGGCGTCATGACTTCCTGATAGCCGCGGCGGGCGAGTTCTTCGCGGCAAAACGCCATGAGTTCGTTGTAGAGGATCGTGCCGTTAGCGTGGAAGAAGGGAAAACCGGGGCCTTCGTCGTGGAAGCTGAACAGATCGAGTTCGCGGCCCAGTTTGCGATGGTCGCGCTTCTTGGCCTCTTCGAGAAAGAGCAAATACTCCTTGAGCATCTTTTTATCGGGAAACGATGTCCCGTAGAGTCGCTGCAACTGTTCGCGCGTCTGATCGCCTTTGCGATAGGCGCCGGCGACGGAGAGAATCTTGAACGCCTTGACGCGGCCGGTCGAAGGCAGATGAGGGCCGCGGCAGAGGTCCACAAATTCCCCTTGCTCATAGATGGAGATGGTTTCGGAGTCGGGCAGAGACGCGAGAAACTCGACCTTGAATTTTTCGCCGCGTTGCTGGAACAGGGCAATGGCTTCGCCGCGGGAGATTTCACGGCGGCGGATGGGCAAGTCGGCCGCGACTATCTTTTCCATCTCGGCTTCGATTTGGGCCAGGTCCTCGGGGGTAAGGGCGCGCGGGGTCTCGATGTCGTAAAAGAAGCCGTCCTCGATGGCCGGGCCGTCTTCGAGCCGCGCTTCGGGCATAAGACGTTTGACAGCCTGGGCCATGATGTGCGACGATGTATGGCGAAAGGTGTCGCGCCCTTCCGGATCGGAAAAGGTGACCAGACGGACCGAGTCGCCATTGGCGACTGGGGCGGAAAGGTCGGCAAGCCGGCCGTTGATTTTGCCGGCTACGGCCACACGAGCCAGGCCGGGACCGATTGCCGCGGCCACGTCGCCCAGGGTGGCTCCCTCATTCATCTCGAGTTGGGTTCCATCGGGCAAACCAACTTTCATACTCATACGATGCACTCTCGATATATCGTCGGAAGAACCGACGATTGGGTTAGGAACGTAGAAAAAACATTTGCGGTGTTGCTAAACAGCGCCAAAAACGATAAGCACCTATGCACACCGGTTTGGCAAAGGCAACAGGGATTGTTTTGGAACAGAGGTTGCTCAGAATAGCCCCGAGAGGTTGGCGGGCAGCGTATTCAAAGATACACTGCGGCTGAAAATCCCGATGGGTTTTTAGAGATCTCGGATACGGCAAGCGGGATGGATGTCGGCCGTGGTCGTTCAGCGCGTCCAGGCGTAGGGATCGCCCACGCCCCAGTTGTTGTTGACATCCGAGCCATGGAAAGGACTGCCGACGATGAAATTGGTCGGCACCCGGCCGCCATGCCGATAGATGTCGCCCCAGCTGATCGTGCCGTTGGTCGGATCATAGGGCAGCGCGTGCCGGGTATAAGGATAGCGACCGATCAAACCGGTGTCATCGGCGCAATCCGGCCCGTAGCTGGCCGCCACCCATTCCGTCTTGGGCATCAGGTCCACGCTCATGCCGGCCGGCAGAGGGCCGAGAAACCCGACGCCCGTCTGGATGAAAGGATCGAGAATATTCCCGTCGCCGGCAATGTGGGTGTCGCTGCTGTGCGTCCCGATGCAAACGAAAGCATCGGTGAAGGGTGCCGTCAAATAGGCCACGGGCGTGGTCAGGACAATCCAAAGATGGCCGGGGGCATAATTGTGCCGCGTGGCTTGAGCGCTGTTGCCGTTGATCAGGGGCACGCTGTTCCAATCCACGCGATAGGCTTCGATGGCATTGGCCAGCGACCGCATGTCGCTTTGCACGCGCGAGACTTTGGCGCGAGTCTGGGCCTCCAGAAAGTTGGGGATGGCAATGGCCGCCAGAATGGCGATGATGGCCACGACGATGAGCAGCTCGATAAGCGTAAAGCCAAAACGGGAAATGCGCGCTGCGGTCATGGAAGATGAACTCCTTTCCCTTTATAATGGAATGGCGGAAGCATACACGCCATTCAATCCAATTTAACACATAACGAGGATATCATGCTCGGGTATGCACCTGCAATATGAAAAGATCGGATAAGGACCAACGGCATAAGGTTTTTCATTGCCGTTTATGCGCGGTTGTGCCACATAGTATTTTGTTTGCGGAGAGGAAAGGATCTGCCTGCACCAGTATCGCAGGGATTGGGTTGCGACTCCGCTTATTCTCTGGAATCGAAGCCGGGGCCGCTTTCTTGATTGCCCGTGGCGAGGCGTTCCATGAAAGTGATGATTGTAGATGACGATCCGACCACGCGTCAGTTTCTTCAAACGCTGGTCAGCCGTTCGGGCCACGAAGTTCTTCTGGCTTCCGACGGCGCCGAAGCCATCGAACTGGCCGCGCGCAACCGGCCGGACATTATCCTGGCCGATTGGATGATGCCCCGCATCAGCGGCGTCGAACTCTGCGCGCATTTCCGCTCGGCCGGCCCCGGCCAGCCCTATACGTTTATCATCCTGCTGACGGCTCGCGACGACAGCGAGGACGTCGTGGAGGGCCTTAATGCCGGCGCCGATGATTACATCATCAAGCCCTTCAACGCGGCGGAACTGCTGGCCCGAATCCGCACCGGCGAGCGGATCGTTCGCCTCGAAACTATTCTCCGACGCCGCAACGAGGAACTCGAACAGTCCTTGCTGACCATTCGACGCTTGAAAGGACTCTTGCCCATCTGCATGTTCTGCAAGCGCGTCCGCAATGACCAAGATTACTGGCAGCAACTGGAAACGTATATCCACGAGCAAACGGGCACGGATTTCTCCCATGGCGTTTGCCCCGAATGTCTGAAAAAACACTATCCCGACAGCTACCGCGCTTTGCAGGAGGAACGGAAAAAAAAGCGCGGACCCTCATCGGGCGGCACCAGGAAATCCGGCAATTCGCAATAGAAGACTCCAAGCAATCCTTCCGGTGGAGGAACTCATGATCACCCTGCGCGACAAGGTCTTCGGCGCCCTGCTGGGCGGGGCCGTTGGCGACGCCCTCGGCGGCCCGCTCCAGGCTATGCACGCCGAACGCATTCGCAGCCTGTATGGCACGATCAACGAGATGCTCCCCTATCGAAAGCCCCCCGGCTTTTTCGAGGCCGGCCCCGGCTATGCTCTCCACAACGAAGCCGGCAGCGTCACGGACGAGACGCTGATCTGCAGCCAGTTCGCCGCCTTTGTTGCCGAGCATCCCCATTCTCGATCCGCCACGGAACTGGTCCGTCATCTGCTCCGCTACGGCGATTTGACCCGCTGGCCCCCCCGCATGGTCGAACCCATCCGCAAAATCCAACAAAACCAAACCACTCCCGAACTGGCCGGAAATACCGTTGCTCCGGGCGGCGGCGTCGGCTGGTGGATACCGTTTGGGATTGCCAACTTCGGACGACCGGACAAGGCCGCCGCCGAGGTGCAACGTCTGTCGGCCATCTGGAAACGTCCGCTCGAACAGGACCTGTTGGGCGCTGTTCAGGCCGGCATTGCCCATGCGCTGACGGCCAAAGCCACACCCGACAGTGTGGTTGAGGCCGCCCGTTCGGTGGTTGGGCCTTTGGCGCGCGGCCTGATTGACCGTGCCGTCGGCATCGCCCGTTCGATTCCCCGCGGCGAGACCGAAGCGTTCGTGACCAGTCTGTATCGCGGCGCGCTTGTAGATTCGATCGGCCATGCGTTGGACGGACCATTGCCGCCGCCGGCTGTGTTGCCGGCGGACACCGAATCGCCGACAGCCTCGCCCTTGTTGGCCGAGGTCGTTCCGTTGGCTTTTGCCGCGCTGATTTTCGGCGACGGCCGGTCGCGCGCCACGCTTCTGGCTGCTGTGTCGCTGGGGCGCGACGCCAAACAGATTGGTGCGGCCGTCGGCGCGCTGATCGGAGCGTTGGTGGGCCGCTCGCGCTTGCCGCGCGAGTGGGTCGGTGCAGTCGTGGCCGCCAACCATGCCGATATTGATTTGGTTCACCAAGCCAATGCACTGGCCGATCTGATCGAGCCGGCGGCGGAGTAGAGTAGGAGTTGGGAGTCGCCGCTTGGGAGTTGAGAGTCGTGCGAAGTTCGTTTTCCAATTCCATGTGAAAAAACCAAGCCTCATTAAAGGAGCGCTAAGATGAAGCGGCGAAGGTTTGTGCAATCCGCGGCGGCAGGAGCCGCCGGACTGGTAATTCTGCGCAACAGTGCTTCGGTGCGCGGCGCACCGGCCAACGAGGCCGTCAACATCGCCCTGGTCGGCTGCGGCGGGCGCGGCGAGTGGTTTGTCCGCATCGTCCCGGAACTGCGCCAGAACATGGTTGCCCTGTGCGAGGTCAATAGCCAGCGCGGCGCCGTCGGGCTGAAACGATTTCCCGACATCCCCCATTTCCAGGATTTCCGCGTCATGCTTGACAAAATGGGCAAGCAGATTGACGCGGTCATCGTCGCCGCACCCGACCATATTCACGCCCCCGCCTCGATTGCCGCGATGAAGGCGGGCAAGGCCGTCTATACGGAAAAGCCGCTGACGCATAACGTCCGCGAGTCGCGCCTCATGCGCGAAACGGGCCGCCAGTGCAAAGTCGCTACACAAATGGGCAATCAAGGCACCGCCAGCCCCGCCTTTCGACTATCGGTCACATTGATTCAAAAGGGTATCCTCGGAGAAGTGCGCGAGGTCCTCGTTTGGAACAACAACGGCGGGCCGGGCAATCGTCCCCTGCCCAAGGGTGAAGAACCGGTGCCGCAATACTTGAACTGGGACCTGTGGCTGGGGCCTGCGGCCTTCCGGCCCTACAACCGGCAGTGGATGCAATGGCACGGTTGGCGCGAGTTTGGCACCGGCACGCTCGGCAATTGGGCCTGCCACACCATGAACGTGGCGTTCAAGGCGCTGAACATTGACGCCTTATGGCAGGAAGGCGCGCCCAAAACGCCCATCCGCGTCCAGGCCGAAGTCAGTGAAATCGTCCGCCACGCCTATCCGAGAATGGAGATTGCGCGCTACGAAGTGCCGGCCCGCGGCGATCTGCCCCCCGTGCGCCTCACGTGGTTCTGCGGCGGCGGCACGATGTTCGAGGAAAAAGGCTACCGCAAGGAAATCGAGGACAAGCTCGGGCGCAAACTCGACTGGAGCAGCGACGACGGCACCCCGGTCTGGGAAGACTGGGCGGGGATTCTCATTATCGGCTCAAAGGGCAAACTTCACGCCAACGCACACAATACGACACTTACGCTGCTGCCTGAGAAAGACTTCAAAGACTTCCAGCCGCCGGAGTCCGATTTGCCCAAGACGCGCGGCCATGAGCGCGAGTGGCTCGAAGCCGTGCGGGGCGGTCCGCCCGCCATGTCCAATTTCGATTATGCCGGCCCCCTGACCGAGTTTGCGCTCCTGACCAACGTGGCCACGCAATTTGAAGGTCCCATCGAGTATATACCGGCGGACATGAAAATCACCAACAACGCCGAAGCAAACCAGGCCCTTCGGCGCGAGTATCGCAAGGGTTGGGAGCTCTAACGGCCGGAGAAAGAAAGAGGCCCGCGGCGTTTGGCGGCATGGATCGGCATTTTGGAAAAAACAAAGATTTTCAGTGCCCCATACAGGCTCATGCAAGGCTGCTTCGAGGCCCTCGATTTAAAAGATCGTGAAAGCGTGCATCCTGCGCCGTTTTGAGTTGACCCGAAAACGTCCATTGATGCAAATTACACAATTAGATACGAAGGGAGGGATGATTCAAATTTTTTTCAGGAGGACGCGGATGATGAAACGTAGAGTTCAATTCATTGCAACAGGGCTGTTTGCGCTTGTTTTGTTGAGCGCCGCTTACGCCGCCGAACCGCCGGAACAATTGGAAATCGGCAAGCCTGCTCCAAGCTTCAACCTTCCCAATGTTGACGGCAAGATGGTGGACTCGGCCGAACTGCTCAAAAACAACAAGGCCCTGGTCGTGGTGTTTATGGCCAACCATTGCCCCGTTGCGGTCGCGTATCAGGACCGCCTGATCGAGATTCAGAAAGACTACAAGGAGCGAGGCGTGGCCATTGTCGCCATCAGTTCAAACGATGCCGCCGCATATCCGACGGACAGTTTCGAGAACATGAAGAAACGTGCGGAGGAAAAGAAATACAACTTCCCCTATCTCTACGACGAATCGCAGGAAGTGGCCCGAAGCTTCCGCGCTACGTGCACTCCGCATGTGTTCGTGATAGATGCTAAGGGCAACCTGGCCTATCGCGGCGCTGTGGACGACAACCGGGATCCCAAGAAAGTCACGAACGCCTATCTTCGCGATGCTCTGGATGCGGTGCTGGCTGGAAAACCCGCTTCGCCTGCAACCACCAAGCAGGTGGGTTGTTCGATCAAGTGGAAAAAGGAAAAGTAAGAATAGCCGCCGGTTCTGTCGGGCAAGATGCAGGGGGCCCCGTCTGTGCCCCCTGCATTTCCTTTTTTATAGAATTCGCTTTTGCATCGGCAGAGCTGCTTTTCCGGTTCTGTTGAGCAACGAAGACCGCACAGAGCGCAGAACGAATGCAAACCGTATGTGGTTCGGAGTGACGTTTCACAGAACTTTGCTCACTACCCATACAAGCGCGGCGACAAAAGCAAATCTTGACACATGCCCCAAATGCGCGTAAAGACCCCCTTTTGACGGTTTGTATAACTGCATGTCGGAGGCGTGTCATGACGCAATCGGGCAATGGCAAAATCCGCGGTGATGCTTTGGCCGGCTGCTGCGGCTGCTTCGGCGATTTCTTTCCAACCTCGGCAATGACACGGCGGCAATTTCTCGCGGCCACCGGAGCGGCGGCTGGCGGCGCGGTCCTGACGCATGACCTTGTCGGCGGCGCCGCGGCCGGCAAAAGCCGCCAACGGCCGATTCGGCTGCCGCTTCGCGTCCAACCCGTTTTCAACTGCGAAATCTATCAGCGCAAAGAGGCCACCAGCTGGCGCGTCACCGGCGCCATACAAAATGAGCGCGAAATGCGCGACGAGGAAACCCGCATCCGGCACGACCTCGATGCCTTGCGCAAACAGGCGGACTTCCCCCTCGAGATCAAGCCGCTGGTCACCGTCCAGACAGTCGAACAGGCGAAAGCCGCGGCGGCCGGCGCCGATTTTGATGTGCAAATCCTGTATGCGGCCCGGCGCAATCGTCCGGTCCTCGAAGCCCTGGCGGACAACGACAAATGGAACTTGATGTTCGTACGGCATCGTTCCGGCCCGCTTTACTATATGTATATCGGCGCGCATACCCATTTCCTGCGCAAGACCCGCGATGAGTTCGGGCAACCCAATATGACCACGCTCGATATTGTCGTGGACGACCCTGCAGAGTTGCTCTGGCGGCTGCGGGCTCTCTACGGCTTGAAAAACACCCTCGGCCGCCGCATTGTCGCCATCGGCGCTCCATCGGGCTGGGGCGAAGCGGGCAGGGGAGCGCCCGCACGCGCCGCCGCCGTCTTCCAACTCGATATCCAGACGCTGCCCTATCCGGAACTGGGCAAGCTGATCGTTCAGGCAAGGCAGGACACGGCGCGCGTAAACAAATGCCAGAGCGAAGCGGACGCCTTTATGCGCCGCAGGGGCGTTTCGATCGAAACCTCAAAGGACTTTGTCTGGAAAGCGTTTCTGCTCACCGATGTCTTCCGCGACGTTCTCGACGCTGCTGGCGCCGACGCCCTCACCGTCGGCAGCTGTATGAGCACCATCATGCCCATGTCGGAAACGACGGCCTGCCTGCCTCTGATGCTTCTCAACGACGAGGGTTATCTGGCCTTTTGCGAATCGGACTTCGTGGTCATTCCGTCGGGGATTCTGCTTCATCATATCAGCGGCCGACCGGTGTTTTTTTGCAATCCGTCGTTTCCACACAACGGCGTGATGACGCTGTCGCATTGCACGGCCCCGCGCCGCATGGACGGTCGGAGCGACGAGCGAGTGCGGATCCTGACGCACTACGAGTCCGACTATGGCGCCGCGCCGAAAGTCGAGATGCGCAAGGGCCAGATCATTACGGTTGTGGATCCCGACTTTGGGCAAAAGCGCTGGATGGGCTTCGAGGGCAAGATCATCGAGTCGCCCTTCTATCCCATCTGCCGGACGCAGATAGACCTCGAAATCCGAGGCGACTGGGAAACGCTGCGCGACGAAACACGGGGGTTTCACCACATGCTCTGCTACGGCAACTATCTGCGCGAAATGGGCTATGCCGTGAAAAAAGCTGGACTGGACTGGCTCAAAGTATAAGCCTGAGCCCAAATGAGCCCAATTTCAAACATCCGACCGCCGTTGCTTGGGCGCTTTGGCCGGAGTTATGGGCTGCGGCCCTGCCAGCTTGCGTGCCGGTCTGGAGAACGGCAGGTATCGGAAAAGACCGCGGGAAAAAGTGCGAGCGACGGCGTATTTTTTGTATTGACAGGCTGCTCGACCTCGACGGAGAATGTGGTGAATTAGCGTGGATGGATTGCCGAGTAAGATGGAAACCTAATTCTTTTATGCGGTGATAGATCGCTGATAAAATTGAACTAATAGAGCACTCCTCGATGGCGTGCGGGAGTTTGTCTTGGAATGGTGTTCAATCCTGAAAACCCTATGGTCGTTCAATCCGACCGTAGCGTGTTCCTCGAGACCAACCGGCCGAACTACGAAGCGGCGCGCGACGCGCTGGCACAGTTCGCCGAATTGATCAAAAGCCCCGAGCACATCCATACGTATCGCATTACGCCTTTGTCGTTGTGGAACGCCGCTTCCGCCGGTCTGACCGCCGACGAAATTATCCATTCGCTGGAAACCTATACCAAGTACGATATTCCGCAGAACATCATTCAGGATGTCCGCGAGTATGTCTCGCGCTACGGCCAGCTCAAACTAATCTTCGAGAACGACGCGCTGATTCTCGTGGCCAAGGATCCGGCGCTGGCCAAAGAGCTGGCCGCCAACCGCGCCCTCGAACGCTTCTTCGAGCGCGTCATAGACAAGGAGAGGATCGAGGTCAAACGCGGCATGCGCGGCCGCGTTAAGCAGGCCTTGATCAAGATCGGCTGGCCCGTCGAGGACCTGGCCGGCTATGTCGAGGGCGAGCCGATCGAAATCCGATTGCGCGAGCAGACGCTGTCGGGCAAGCCGTTCCAGTTGCGGCAATACCAGCGCGACGCGGCCGATGTGTTCTGGGCCGGCGGGAGCGCGCGCGGCGGCTCGGGCGTGCTCGTGCTGCCGTGCGGGGCGGGCAAGACGATTATCGGCATCGGCGTGATGTCCCGCATTTGCCAGCACACGCTGATCCTGACCACCAACATCACGGCGTTGCGCCAGTGGCGCGACGAGTTGCTCGACAAGACTACGCTGCAGCCCGAGGACATCGGCGAATACAGCGGCGAGGTCAAGGAGCGCGAACGGCCGATTGTGCTGACCACCTATCAGATTCTGACCTATCGCAAGAGCCGCGACGACGATTTCGAGCATCTCGATCTGTTTAACCACGGGCGATGGGGCCTGATCATTTATGACGAGGTGCACCTGCTGCCGGCTCCCGTCTTTCGGGCTGTGGCGGAAATCCAGGGCAAGCGTCGGCTGGGTCTGACCGCCACCCTGGTGCGCGAGGACGGCAAGGAAGACGACGTGTTCAGCCTGATCGGCCCCAAAAAATTTGATGTCCCGTGGAAGGTGCTCGAAAAGCAGGGCTGGATTGCCACGGCTGAATGCGTCGAGATTCGCATCCCTCTGCCCGAGGCCAAACGCATGGAATACGCGGTGGCCGACACCAAGTCGAAGTTCCGCATTGCCTCCGAGAACCCGCTCAAGATCGAGGTTATCAAGGAGCTGATCCAGCGGCATAAAGCAGACAACATTCTGATTATTGGCCAATATCTGGAGCAGTTGCACGTCATTGCCGACATCCTGCAGAAGGAACACGGCCCCGTCCCGATTATCACGGGGAAAACGCCGACACGCGAGCGCGAGCGAATCTATGGGGACTTCAAGGAAGGGCGGCTGAAATGCTTGATTGTCTCGAAGGTTGCTAATTTTGCCATTGATCTGCCCGACGCCAACGTGGCCATTCAAGTGTCGGGCACGTTTGGCTCGCGTCAGGAAGAAGCCCAACGGCTGGGCCGCATTCTGCGCCCGAAAGCCGAGGGCAAAATGGCCCACTTCTACTCGCTGGTGTCCAAAGATACCAAGGACCAGGAATTTGCGGCCAATCGCCAGTTGTTCCTGACCGAGCAGGGTTATCGCTACGTCATTGATGTGCGAGACGAACAGGGGGTGCGATCGTCATGAAACTCAAAACCATGCTGCGATCGCTGCCGCTGGAACATCTGCAAACGATCGTGGACTTCTGGAACATCAGCCGGCCCGACCTGGATGCCGACCAGCCTGACAGCGAACGTCGCGAACGTCTCATCGAGCATCTGTATCCGCGGCTGCAGATGTCGCAGTATGTGCTGCAGGCCTTTGAAAAGCTAGCCGACGACGAAAAAGATCTCATCTACTTTTTGGTGATTCACGGGGGCGATTTGCCGGCCGCTGAGGTGCTGGAACGGGTTTTCAACGGCGACCAAGCCCGCATGGAAGCCGCCGTCAAACGCCTCTCCAGCCTGGCCTTCATGGCCCAGGATATTCTTCCCGATGATCGCGGCGAGACCGTTCTGGTCGGCCTGCCTGAATCCTTCATGCGCATCATCCCTCTCCCCGCGCACTGGCAAGGCTATCTGGGCTACTTTCTCGAAGGATTGCCCGCGGCGCATCTCAAGCAAATCGCCACGGAAGGTCTCGACCTTACCGTGGATTCCACGCGAAAGGACTACCTGATCTACCGCATTCGCAGCGAGTTGCTGGATCCGGCCAAGCTGCGGCAGCATGTGGCGCGTCTGGCGCCAGCCGAGCGGGAAATGCTGCGCAACGTGCTCGACCGGAAAGGCGTGTGCGTCTATCGAGACTTGCTCGACACTGGATTTCAGAAGCGCTATGACCACAGCAAGGCCGAGCATGTTAACGCCCTTCTGGCCCGAAGCGGACTTCTTTTCACGGCGGCCATCGGAGACAACAAATACAACAACCTTCTGATGGTGCCTCGCGACATCTATCACATCATAGACCATAACTACACGCCCGACCGGCGGTCGCTGCGCGAACTGGACACGATCAGCTACATCGGCCGCGCCCAGCAGCCCACCTACATTTTTGACAACAGCAACAACCTCCTGCGCGACATCGTGATCTTTGCCTCCTATATCAACCGCAACACTGTTCGCAAACTCAGCACCGGCGGGATCGGCAAAAACGATCTAAAAAAAATCCTGCTCATTCTCAGTGCCCACAAGACCCCGAAATACGCCGCTTTCCTTGCCCTGTTCCTCATCACGCGCAAGTTCCTGGTGCCCGTCGGGAACGTTTGGAGAGTCAACCAGACCTTCCTGCGGTGGCTCGAAGACTCCCGCCAGTGCTATCAGGATCTCCTCCAATTCTGGCTGGAGACCAACCTGTGGAACGAGGAATATCTCGAAGGCGACACCAAGCACACAGACTCGCCGCCGACGGGTTTGGTCAATGCCCCCGAACTGCGGAAACTAGTTCTCGACAACATGGCCAGTATTCCCATTTCCGGCTGGATACAGTTCGAGGCATTCGCGGAAAACATCAGCCCGCAGGTCGAAATGTTCATCCCCCGGCGTGAGGGCACGAGCGGCTACGACCGCTTCAATCGGACCAACCGCGCCATTCTGGAGTCCGTCGTCGGCGAAACCCTTTACTGGATGGGAATCGTCTCGCTGGGCGTTTATGACTTGCGCGACATCAATGAGATCGGCCACCAGCCCCCGATCCTCGGCGAAGGCCGTTGGCGGCGTGGAAAACGTCCGCCGCGTCCCTACAAGCCGTTTCTCTTTCAGCTGACCCCCCTTGGCCGGTTTGTCCTCGACGGCCCTTATACCGAGCCGGCCAAACTGTTTCAGGGTCGCGACGATACCATGCTTCCCCTGCAATGCGAGGCGAAGCACTTCATTGTGCAGCCCAACCTCGAAATCATCACGCCGCCCGATCTGGACCTGCGCACGTTTTACCGGCTCAACGAGTTTTGCGACATCAAAGCCGTAGATGTCATGTCCACGTTGACCATCGCGCGGGATTCGCTTCGCGAGGGTATGGACAAAGGCGTTCGGGGCGAGGACATCCTGCAGTTCATCAGCGAGCACTCTCTCCAGCAAGTGCCTGAGACCGTCCGCCATCTTATTCAGGAATGCAGTGACAAACACGGCGAGCTGGACATGGCCGCCGTCAGCGGCTATATCCGCGTGGCTGACCGAATCCTGCTCGAAGAGTTGAAATCCAACCGGCGCATTCAGCCGGCGATCAAGGAAGTGGTCGGCGATCACATGATTCTCCTGCGCGAGAATGTGGACATTCGCAAAATGGCGCGCGAACTCCAGCGCCTTGGATTTATGCCGCGCCTCGAAGCCGCCAAAAGCCGCATCGCCGACAAGGAAACCAGCTATCAATTCACGCTGTCGCAGGACGAGCTATACACGCTTCTAGCCATACTCAACCACTGTGCGGCCGTCGAGGAGGAGGTCGGCGTGACAGTGACCGGCGACAAAATCCCCGCGCTCATGGAACGGCTCCGGCCCGAAGGTCCCGGAGCGTTCAATGTCGCCCAATTTGCCGAATCCATCGGCAAGGAGTTCACCAAGAAATTTCAGGCGGCCTTGCGCAAGAAGATCGAAGACATCCAGTCCAAGTATAAGAAACAGGTCTCGCGTTTGGTTTCCGCTCGGCCGAGTGAAAGCGCACGGGGTTTCTTCCAGGGTCCCAATCCTGCCACCGAGCGCGACGATATGCTTGAAATGGCCGAATATGCGGTGCGTCAGAATGCTGCCGTGGAAATTACCTACGAAAGACCAGACCGCGAGCCTCTGGTCGAAACGGTTGTTCCCAAAAAGATCGTCGGCGACCGCATCTTTGCTTTCAGTGAAAAGCGACGACGCCTGGGTTCGTACCACCTCGAGCGTGTTCGCCAGATTCGGCTCCTCGGACCAGGTGTCTGATACTCCCGATACCGGGCCAAAGGCCTCGCTACAGGATCGCGACATATGCAAAGCCGCAAAAGGTTCTGGAACTATTTGCGCAATTCCGTTCGGTTTCGAGTTTTGCTCTGCACGCTGATTTCCCTGGTTCTCGGCAGCGCGCTCAGCTGGCTCCTGGTGGCTTTTCTTACCCGCACCAGCACGATTGCTCTCAGCGAGGATGCGCGGCTGGGACTTCTGTTCTTTCTGACCCTGCTGCTCACCCTTCTGTTCCTACTGGCCCAGGTTTCTATCATTACCCAACCCATTACACGGCTGACTCGGCGCCTGCGTCAATTACGGTCTTCAAAAGATATGCGCACGGTGGATTCCACCGATTTTGCCGAACTGGCCCCCCTGCTCGAAGCCGCTGCGGACATCGTCGAATGGGCCGAGAACCAGCAGAATCTTTCGGCCGCCATTCATCATGCCTTTCGCAAACGCGTCGCCCAACTGGCGGAATACGACGCCCTGACCGGCCTATACAATCGCTACTATTTAAAAGCCATCCTCCCCCTCCAGATTGCCCACATGATCAACATTCGGGATCATCTGTCCGCTATCATGGTGGACGTGGACCACTTCAAGCACTATAACGACACCCACGGGCATCCCCAAGGCGACCGCGTCCTGACCGAGGTGGCTGACATTCTTCGCCGCAGCGTCCGCGACCAGGACATCTGCTGCCGGTATGGCGGCGAGGAGTTTTTCATCGCCCTGCCCAACGCCAATCTTGAACGGGCGCTAATAATTGCCAACCGAATCCGAACCACCATCGCGCAAACCGAATTTCCCTTCGGTGAACAGCAGCCGGAAGGCCGCCTGACTGTCAGCCTGGGCGTGGCCAATTTCCCACAACACGCCCGGTTGGCTGAGGATCTGATCGAATGCGCTGACCGCGCACTCTACCTGGCCAAACGCTCGGGCCGCAACCGCATATGCACCTATGATGAGGTTCTCGACGCGGCCAAAGCGGACAGCACGGTGCTCAAGGCGACGCTGACCACCGTCGCTGTGGCGGATACCGATTCGAAAACCCCCGACGGCAAAGAGACGGCCTTATGAGTATTGCGCACCCCGCCGCTGTGCGCAAGGGCCCGCGGCGATCCGTCCGGCGGACCGCCCATTCCCTTGTCCTGGATTCAAAATGTGCCCGTGAAACCCGCGCCCTCGGCCGCTGGCTGGGATGCCGTCTCGAAGGGAACGAAACGCTCGCCCTCACCGGACCTCTGGGTTCCGGCAAGACGTGTCTGGTGCAAGGCCTCGCAAGCGGTTTGGGCGTTCGCGAACCAGTCAACAGTCCATCGTTTGTTCTGATGAAGCGCTACCAGGGGCGAACAATTCTCACGCACTGGGACTGGTACCGCCTGAATGATCAGGCCGACCTCGACTCGTGCGGGTTCGGCGATCCGCAGGTCGAGAGCGGCATTGTCGTCATTGAATGGGCCGAACGGTTTCTCGATGCAATCGAACGACCGTTTCTGTGGATTCAAATGGAAATCACCGGCCGGCGCTCGCGCCGGCTGCTCTGGAGAACTGTCGGTCGGTCCGCCCGGCTATACAAATTGCTTGCCCAAATGAATGCATGGTGGAAGACCATCCGGCAGCTGGGGCCTGCGGCTCCCTCGGATTGCCCCGCACTGGAACGGCAGCCATGATCCCTGCACCCGGCACCCAACATCCGAAATCAAAAAACCAAAACCCCGCCCGTGTGCTCGGCATTGAGACCGCCACGTTCTGCGGCGGCGCGGCTCTGCTCGGCGACGACCGGCTGATTGCATCGCGCACGCTGTATTCTTCCAAAACACACTCCGAGCGGCTTCTGGCTGCCATTCGCGATCTCTTGTCGGAAGCCGAATGCACCTTGCACGACCTGACCGGCCTTGCAGTGTCCATCGGACCGGGTTCGTTCACGGGAGTGCGCATTGGCGTGGCGGCGGCCAAAGGCCTGGCGTTGGCCATGCACATTCCCATCGTGGGCATTTCGACGCTCGAATCTCTGGCCACGCGGGCTGGCCGCGACCGCCGCCTCCTGTGTCCCGTGGTGGATGCGCGCCGTGACGAGGTGTTTGCTGCCGCTTTTCGCTGGCCGGAGCAAACCGACCGCCCGAAGCCCGTGCTCGATCCCTGCGTCATGCCCATCGGCAGCTTTCTGGATCGGCTTATTGCAATGACCTCGCCGCGCGCATCTTTCCGCAAATCCCGGACCGAAAATCCGAAATCGAAAATCGCGTCGGGTTTTGTTTTCATCGGCGACGGCGCGCTTCGCTATCGCAAGGAAATCGAGCATCGGCTCGGCGCCCGCGCGCAGTTTGCCCCTGCCCATCGCATGTTGCCGTCGGCCGAAGAGATCGCCTGGCTCGGTTTGCAGCGTCTGGCCCATGGCCGGGGCGACGATCCAGCCCGCCTCGAACCCGTATATTTGCGCGCGTCGGACGCGCGATTACCCGCAGAAAGGAGCCGGGAATGAACCGGATGATCCACCGACCGTTTTTCACCTGCTTGCCGGGTGCAATTCTTCTTTTTTTTCTTGCCGCAGTCTCGTTCGCTTCGCCTGCAGCGGAAATCGAGCGCCTTGTGGCGCTTGCTGGCAACGCCGACGATGATGCCGTGCGCCTGAAATACCTTCGACAGCTGCGCCAACGGTCCGACCTCGATTCCTCCTTCACCAAGGAACTGGACCTGATGATTCGCGGCACGGAAATGTGGCTAAACCACCCCTATCTGGCCTTCTTCTACCTGCGAAACGTAAAAGAGCCGGTCAACTATCTGAAGTTCGAAGTGCGCGAAAACTCGCCGCTTTATCCACTTCTGTGCTTCTATCGCGCACGGCAGCTGCTTTGGACGGCCGTGGCAGATGGAAACATCTGGAGGGATGATGATCGGAGAAAGCAAAATCTCGATAGGGTGTTTGACAATTTGCGGCGTGCCGAACGCGCCTTCCCCAAAAACCGCCTCATCGAGATGTATCTCGGCCGTCCTATGCCCTCGGAAAAGCAATACCCCGCCGTCCGGGGCGCTCCCGCATGGGCCGTCTACCAACGCGAAGGACTCGAACGGCTGACCGACATCGTCGAATGGTGGATTGACCGCCGGCAGAAACCCAGCGGCTTTTACGGCGGCGGCGACGGCGACGACTGCGAGATGTGGCGCTTCTGGGTCCCCGTGATGATTGCCTTCGAGTCGCCTAAAATCACCGCCGCCCAGGAACGCCTTTCATCGGCCATCCTTCACCGCGAGTATATGGCCGGCGGCTATCAAACCAGGATGACCGACGTCGAGCACTCCGCCGAACCGGTTGCCGACACGCTGACTCCCATGATGCATCTGGATCCCGACAATCCGGAATGGCGGCAGCGCACGCTGCGTCTGGTCGAGTTGATGGAAACGCTGTGGACCGGCCGCAATGAACGCGGCTTCCTCCAGTTCAAGAGCACCTATTTTACGGTCAACAAGGTAGACGACAGCCCGCAGCGCGCCTGCGATACGGTGTATCATCCGCGCGCCGTGCAACCGGCCCTTCTGCTCTGGCAGCGCACGCGCGACCCGCGCCTGACGCGGTTGTTCTGCGACTGGATGGATACGTGGGTGGACGCCGCCTCGCGCGCGGAGCGCGGCAAACCGGCCGGTATTCTGCCCAGCGCCATCCATTGGCCCGACGGCGCGGTCGGCGGTCTGGGAAAAGACTGGTGGAATCCGGAAAACCACGGCGAGCCGACGCTTTATCAATGGCCCAGCGCCTCGCCCATGATGGTCTCGACGCTGCTGCTGGCGTGGTATATCACGGGCGAGGAAAAATTCATGGCTCCGCTTCGCTCCATGGCCCAAATTCGTTTGAAGTATACAAGGCGGGCAAAAAAAGATAAACCTGCTCCGGGCAGCGAAGCCTGGTGCGCCGCCGAACTCGACTTCCTATCCTGGCCGCTGACGAAATACACTCTTTTGACCGGCAGCAAGGAGTTCGAGAAATTCCTCGAACAGGCCGAAAACCCTTATGCCATGTTTCGATTGCGGGGCAACCGTCGCGCGCTCGAAGCCGCACTCCGCAAAAACGCCGAGGCCCTCTCGGTTAACTGGCCCGGCTTTACCTCCGAGGTGCGTTATACGGACCGCGTGATTGCCTTGCCGCGCTTTTTTACCCTACGCGAAGCCTTTCCCCGCGGTCCCGGAAAAGCCGACCATCCCCGGCCGGAACTTCTTTACGCCACGGCCACCGGCGATCCGGGCGGCGACATCGGCTATTTCCCGTTGAATGCCGTTCGCTGGCTCACTCCCCCGCGCGAGATAGCGGCTCTGGTGACCGAGGCCGACATGTCCCGTTTCGCCGCCGAACTGTTTCACTTTGGCGAGACGCCGCGCTCCATGGTCGCCGAGTTTTATCTGCTCCGGCCGGGAACCTACACAATGACTCTGGCGGTCGTCAAACCGGCCAGGACTCTGGTCAGCGAAACCATTGAAGTTCACTCGGGAAGGCATCGCGTAGCGTTCGAACTTCCCCCGCGCCAACTGTGTCTGCTGCGGATTCAGCCGCGATAGCGAACCCCCTGGACGAAAAACTCAGCGCCGCCCGGTCGGGTTTGCCATCCGCCGGGCGGCGCCGGTCATTCGACTCGATGTGCGCAGCCGCCGGCTCAATACAACGTCCAGCGCGTTCCATTTACAGCCGTATCCGGCTCGACGAAAAAGAACCCGTCGCTCCAGTCGAACACCGTCGGATCGAACAGCGACGTGATCTTGAGTTTGTAATCCCGCCCTGAAGGGAGCGATCGCGGCACTGCCCACCTGACGCTTCCATCGGCCAAAGCCACGCGTGCAATCTCGCCCACAAGTTGGCCGCTCCGATACAACTCGATGCGGGCATCCGTGGCAGGGAGCCCATTATACCGCCACGAGAGGACCTGAAGCGAGCCGCGCTGCACGCGTTCCGAGCCGTTGAGAGCCAACAATTGCACCGCGGGGAGGTTGGCCATGGCGAATTCCTGCTCGCTGAATCCGGCAATCGAAGGGTCTTCGACCGAGGAAATCCGGATTTGGAAATTTGGACCGGGCGGAATGCTGGGCGGAATCCGCCATTGGTAGTTGCCCGTGTCTGCGGTGGACGGCGTGATGAGCAGGTCGAACACGCCGCCGCGCCACAATTCGATTCGCACATGCGGGTTGCGCACGGGGAGATCCGACGATTGCCACTGGAGCAACTGGATGACTCCCGGCGTCAATACCGCCTTGGCCGGCGGCCACAGCACCACAATCTGCGGCGCTCCAATCCGGAAGGTGGTGTTGGTGAAGTCATACACTGTGGTCGGCGACGTCAATTGAATGCGCACGCGATAATCGGAGCCGACCGGCACCGTGTCGGGAATAGTCCACGTATAGGTGCCGCTGTTATTTGCGGCTGCTGTGATGAGGCTGTGGACGCTTCCGCTCTTGTAGAGTTCGATTTTTACCTGCGCCGGTTGTGTCAGCGTCGAGACCCATTTGATCTCCTGGGTTGTCCCGCGCAACCAGTACTCTCCGCCGTTTGGCGCGGTCAGATTGAGCGATTCCTGATCTACGATGCGAAACTCCTCGCTGGAGTCGGAAGCACCCTGTCCGCCCAGGCCGGTTACACGGATTGTGTAATTCGAACCGAGGGAAATGGAGGTGGGAATGGTCCAAGCATAGCGACAGAACCCGTCGGGCCAGGGCGCATTGGACGCTTTGTCGGTGATAAGATGGAGGCTTTCCCCCTGAATCAGTTCGATCTTCGACAGTGCCGGCGGAGTGCCTGTCCATTTCCAGGAAATAATATAGGTTCGCGTTCGCATCCACCACTCGCCGGCCAGTGGTTTTACAACGGTAACTATGGGGTCTGCGATGCTGAAGTTCGCGTTGCTGTCGTCGAAAATGGAGCTGGCAGTAGCCGATCGAACGCGAATCCGGTAGTCATTTCCAATAGTTTGGTCGGCCGGAATCAGCCAGGGATGCATACCGTCATTGGGCGTGGTGGTGGCAATGGTGCGGTTCACCACTCCGCCTTTGAGCAATTCAATCCGCACTTGTGTTCCGGGATAGCCCGCCCACGACCATACGATATACCGGGTGGTTCCGCGTTGCCAGGTCTGGCCGCCGTTGGGAGCAAGGACGGTGAAAGCAGGATCGGGATAAATCTCGAACGGCGCGCTAAAGACATAGTCGGATGCCGTACCGACCCTGGTGATCTTAATTTTGTAATCGCTGGCCCATGGCGTCGAAGCAGGAATTGTCCAGTTGTAAGAACCATCATTGGCGGTGGAAACGTTGATGGTGCTATGAAGGGACACGCCTCTATAGAGTTCGAGCTTCACGGACCCCTGACCCAGGGTGTTGGCCGCTCTCCATTGAATCTCCTGTGTCGTTCCGCGCTTCCATTGCTGTCCGCTTCCCGGTATTATCCATTCGAAGGGCGAAACCGGATAGAGGCGGATTGCGACATCATCCACGTAGGCGCCTTCGCCGACCGTTCCATCGCCGTCGCTGTGGAACCACAGTGCTACCCACACATTGGACCGGTTCATGACATTGCCCAGACCATAGACGCTGGTCAGGTCGAGCACGGCGCGGTTCCACGAGCGATGATCGCCCCAGAAGCCTGTGCCCGAGAAATTCGATCCGTCCAGCGAGGCGAACAGCGCCACATAATCGCTGCCGTCGGATTCCGGAATATGGCGCCAGATATAGGCGCTGAAGTTGCCGCTGCTTTTCCCCAGCGTGCTGAACGGACCGAAAATCATCCAACTGTCGGTATTCGGAGGATAGGGGCCGGGCGGAGCGACCGAGCTGCGAACGCAATAAACCGACCAGGCGGTGTTGCCGCCGGGCGGATAGGGATTGGGCGTGCTG
>JADFCW010000007.1 GCA_017161705.1 Candidatus Sumerlaeota bacterium
CACAGGCAAATGGCGTTGAACATCGGAATGTTGCCGGCGGCCTCCTCGGCGGCTGCCGAGCGCAGCGACTCGAAAGCCTCGGCGCCCGCGAGCGCAAAAAAGAGAACCGACAGCGCGATACTGGTCAGCGGGCCGGCCACCGCAATCAGGAATTCGTGCAACGGCTTCTCCGACTCGCGATGAATCTGCGCCACACCCCCGAAGATAAACAGAGTGATCGAGGTAACCGGAATGCCGAAAAACCGCGCCACCAAGCTGTGGCCCATTTCATGCAACACGACGCACAGAAAAAACACCGCACTGGTCACCACGCCGGCAAACCATCGTTCATTCGATGCCCATTCCGGATGATCCTCCGCAAACTGGGCCGAAATCGTCATTGTGATCAGCGCAAAAATCACCAGCCAGCTGAGGTCCACGTACACCGGAATGCCGAAAAACTTCCCGAGGGCAAACGCGCCCGGCCGGCGCCGGATCGCCCGGGCAGATGAATGGCCGCTCCCTGGATTCATCGAAAAACGATCTCCTATCTCTTCCCTCTCGCTGCCTGTGTGCGCGCCCCTACTCGTCCGCCTTCAACATCTTGCAGAGCAAATGATGCAGCGAGGGAATGCTGACGCGGTGATCCACGAGAAAATTATATCCCGCTCCGCCTAGCGACACCGGCCGCAGGACAATGTTCTTCGCCGGCCGATAGTAATAGTGATTGATCCCCGGCCGCACGTCGAAATTCGCTGTCGTGATCGGATGAACGGGAAAGCCCAGATTGCGCGCGATGCTCAGGGCTTTGAGAAACACTTCGGGGCCGATCACCGCCGATCCGAAATTCAGAAAGCAGCCATGGGCCAGGTGCGCGATGCTCTCGGTGTAAATCTTGAAATCGTGGAATGTAGCCCGGCCCGTCGCCGCCCCGTCGCACAGCGGATGCTGATGGATGATGTCTGTTCCGATGGCCACGTGCACGGTTGCGGGAATTTTCAACTGAAAGGCGGCGGCCAGAAGACTGTAGTCCATGAATGGCAATTTCTCGCGGACGATGAGCCGGCCGATGGCCCGGCCAAAACCCTCCCGCGACCGGTTGATCGCGCGGTTCATCATCGCCCCCGTCTCCTCCCACATCCCGAACGTACCGTCTTCGATGTTCTTGGCCACGCTTTCGGCGGTCGCACCCTGCAACGCTATCTCGAAATCGTGGATCGCGCTTGCCCCGTTCATGGCCAGATGCGTTATGACCCCGCGCCGCATCAGATCAATGAGCAGAAGCGACTGGCCCGTTTTGACGACGTGCGCGCCGATCTGCACGACAACCCCTTTTTTGTTGCGCGCAGCCTCGGCCACGCGCGCTGCCAGCTGTCGAAATTTGCGATTCGGCCAAGGCTTGAACTTCTTCGTATCGCGGATAAAATCCGTGTGAAAGTGCAGATTCTGGCGCTGCGCCAGCGGAAAAGTGCGAATCTTGCTGAAATCGAGCATGACGGAACTCCGAAAAGACCACCGTTCATTACAACACCATCTTATGGTTGAAAGTCGGACAGACAAAGTCAAAAGAAGTTTTTCCCGCCAGCAGGAATGCAAAGCGCCAGCGTGGCTGCCGCCTCCCAAAAGTTTTGCCCTGATTCTGCAAAGCCTCGCTTCGGACGACGGCAGCCGTGCTGCCGCTTTGGCCCGACAAGTTTTGATGCACCGACCTTGGCCCTTGCCTGCCAACCAAACAGGCAATGCTCCATAACGATCCATGCACTTTGGCTAAATCGTTAAGCCAGAGAATCTACGCCGCGTCCGGGACTTCGCCTCAAAGCGGAGGCGCGCCGACGTTTCCACGCTCTACAGCGAACGGAAGCATGCACTACGTGCAGTCCAAATGCCTACTCAGGCGCTGTTGATGCCTTGTTATCCTTGCGGCCTTTGGAAACCTCGCCATCCGACAAATCCTTCTCCACCTTCGGGTCGGCGGCAGCCCCGAGATCGCGCGCGCGGCCGTAAGCTCTGCGCGCCTGCTCGACCCTCGGCGGCTCGACTGCCAGATTCAGCCGCGCCAGCTCCATTTGCACCTCGCCGTCGTCCACATCCCATGCGGCCACCTCGTCCAACAGCGCCCGCGCCTCGTCCGATTTGCCCATTTCCATCAGCAGCGAAGCCAGAAACAGCCGCAGCATCGGACGCCCCGGCCGCAACTCCACCGCCTTGCGGCAGGCCTCCACGGCCATAGCGTCCTCGCCCGATTCGGCCAGCACCCGCGCAAGGTTCGCATACGCCCAGCACCGGCGCTCCGCGTCCGGCAGCAACCGCGCCGCCTTGTAAAACGCCCGCACGGCCATCGTCGGGTTGCCCGCCTTCCGATACGCATTCCCCAGATTGAAGTAGCTCCGCCCGCACTCCGGATGATAGCGGACTGATGCCGCCCAAAGGCTCGCTTCCGTTTTCCACATGGACGCATACATCGAGCCGAGCGCGAAAAAGGCAACCACGATCGCCCCTGTCACCGCCTGCGACGCTGGAAAACGGTTCCAATAGCGCGACGCCGCGAGTCCGACCAGCGCCGCCATGCCCGCCGACGGCACGTAAGCAAACCGGTCGCTCAACTCGATCGCCTTGAATAAATTCACCCAAAGCGTCGGGGCAAGAAACACTGCCAGCCACGCTGCAGCGTCGGCCGCATGACGCCGCGGTCGCGCAACCGCCAGCAGAACCGCCAGCAGCCCCACAGCCGCCGCATCCACCCATACCCGGCGCGTCAAGACATCGGCCCCCAGCGTCGGAATGACTGGAAAACTTTGCTGAGCCGCGTAGAGAAACAGCAGCCTTGCCAGACGTTCGACGAAGCCCCCTTCCACCGGCATCATTCCCTTTGCGCCGGCCATCGGAAAGCAGACTAAGCGAAACACCAGATAAATGGCCGCAAGCAAAGCCGTCGGCGCAAACAGCCGGACCAGATTCCGCACCCGATAGCGATGGATCAGCCCGTAGGCCAACAGAACGCCCGGCAGTGTCACCGCCAACTCCTTGGAAACAAGCGCGGCCAGATACAACCCAGCCGCAGCCCCGAACCAAAACCATCGCTGCGGCGCCGGCGTGACAAACGTCCGCATCGTGGCCAGAACCGTCAGCAGCAAAAACAGCCCGCAGAGCAAATCGCTCCGTCCGGCCACAAACGCCACGCTTTCGGCGTGAACCGGATGGACCGCGAAAACCGCCGCGGCCAGACCGCCCGTCCGCCGCCCCATCAGCCGCGCGATCACCGCAAACACCAGCACGCTGTTCACGCCATGCAACAAAACGTTGGTCAGATGATAATGCCAGGGATCGAGCCCCCCCACCGCATAGTTCAACCAAAAACTGAGAAAGACCAGCGGCCGATAGTAGCCGGCCGGCTGGCGCGTAATCTCCAGGCCGAAATCCCGCGTGAAACAGCGCCACCACACCCCGGCCGACTTCAGAAACTCGTTCTCCGCAATGACCGCCACATCGTCCCACACAAAGCCGTAGCCCGCCGTGTGCGCGAACACAGCGGCCCCCAGCAGAAAAATACCCGCCGCGGTCAGCCGATCCCGATAGCCGATTTGCGTTTCCATCTCACGCGCACCGATGCCCTCGATCCCTCCGATGAAACCTCACGCAAAGCGACAACGCCGGCAAGCAAAAACCTCGACAATCCCGCACGTCCCGGATCCGCCAATAATCGCCGCGAGCAGAACCGCCAGGTCGCAACGGCTTCTTTTGCTTCCTCCGCTGACGTGGCGTTCTGGCGTAAGGCCCTTCTAAAATTTTAACGGACGAATCAAAAATTTCCGCAAAAAACACTTGCCTAATCCGAACGGCCTGACGCACAAGAGATGTTCCATTTCTTGCTGGAGGGTGACTGACAACTGTGCGCAAGCGTGACCTCGTTTCCATCAATGACCTCAGCCGCGACGACGTGCTCGAAATCTTTTACATCGCGCGCGACCTCAAATCGCGTCTGGCCAAGGGCGAACGACCGCGGCTTCTCGACGGCCGAGTCCTTGCCATGATCTTCGAAAAGCCATCCCTGCGCACCCGCGTCACCTTCGAGGTCGGCATCCACCAACTCGGCGGCCATGCCGTCACGCTGACCCAGGCCGAGATCGGCCTCGGCAAGCGCGAGTCGGTCCATGATGTGGCCAAAAACCTCGAACGCTGGGTCAACCTCGTCGCCATTCGCACCTTTGAGCAAAAGATCGTGGCCCAACTGGCCCTCCACGCCGCCATTCCCGTCATCAACGCTCTGACCGACAGCGAACACCCTTGTCAGGCCCTGGCCGACCTGTTCACGTTGACCGAACATTTCCCCTCCATCCAGGGGCTGACGCTGGCCTATGTCGGCGACGGCAACAATATCTGTTCCTCGCTCCTGCTCCTGTGCCCTTTGCTCGGAGTGAATATCAGCGTGGCCAGCCCCGCCGCCTACGCCCCGCCTCCCGCCATTCTCGCCCAGGCCCAACGCAATGCCGCACTGACCGGCGCCCGCGTAGCCCTTCTCCAAGACCCTGTCGCCGCTGTTCGCGACGCCAACGCCATTTACACCGATGTCTGGGCCAGCATGGGACAAGAGCACGAGGCCGCCGAACGCGCCCGCGTCTTCCGCCCCTATCAGGTCAACGGCGACCTGGTTGCCTCCGCGCCCAGGGGCGTCAAAATCATGCATGATTTACCCGCCCATCGCGGCGAGGAAATCACCGACGATGTCATGGACAGCGAAAACGCCATCATCTTTGATCAGGCCGAAAACCGCCTGCATGTGCAAAAAGGAATTATGGTCTTTTTGATGAGCTGACGCCTGAAATAAAAACTGCGCGCTGCACACCCTAACAGCCAAAAGGATCTTGGCAAGATGGCCAAGGTCCCAAGCCCGAAGGATTCGAAGACGGCTCTAAAAGCCGGGGCAGTAGGTTCTCTTGCGATGAAGCAGGAATGCAAAGCGGCAACCCTCCTGCCGCACTCCAGAAGTTTTGCCCTGACCCTGCAAAGCGTTGCTTTGGACTGCGGCAGCCGTGCTGCCGCTTTTCCCCGGCAAGTTTCGACGCGCCAAACGTGGCCGGTAGCCTTAGCCAAACATGGCGGATAACCTTAGCCAAACATGGGATGCTCCAAAAAGAGGCGCGCATTTTGACTCATTTTACGAACGAAAGAATCCAATTCGACCTTCGGCGGCAACCAAAACGATCTTCGCAAAATGGCTGGATCTCCAGCCGAAAGAGTCCAGACCATAAGGAGGCCGCAACCGGACAAACCAAGAAAAAATCCAACCGATCGGAATGAACCCCTTATCGTTCCAGCGGCAAAGCGCCGGCCGGTGCCAGTCGCAGCAATCGCCCGCGATCCAGCAGCTTCCCCCGCACAATAGTCTGCCGCACCGAAAAATCTTCGTTCAGCACCACAACGTCCGCGTCCTTGCCAGCTTCCAAACTTCCTTTGGTCTGACCCAATCCCGCGATAGTTGCCGGTGTCAGTGACGCCATCCGAACGGCCTCGTGCAGCGGCGCACCGACCATGGCCGCTGCATTTTTCACCATCCAGTTCAGCGGCGTCACCGAAGACGCAAACGCGCTCAGGTCCGTCAGCATTGCCACGCCGTCGCCGACAATCGTCTCCGTCCCGTCGCGCGGACCGAACGTATAGCGCCCCCCCGGCGGCATCCCCGCCCCTCGCATCGCATCGCTCACCAGACACAACCGCTCGGCTCCCTTGCAGCGCCACGTGATCCGCATCAGCGCCGCAGGCAAGTGCTTGCCGTCGGCAATCATTTCGGTCGTCAGCCGGTCGTCCGCCAGCGTCGTCTCCAGCACACCCGGATGCCGCCACGGTCCCTTGCGCACCGTCGTGGACATCGCGCAGAAAATGTGCGTCACGTGCCGCACGCCCGCCTCGATCGCCGGCTGCATTTCGTCATACGTCATGCTGCTGTGCCCCGCCGAAACGACAATTCCCGCCGACGCCAGCTCCCGGATAAAGTCCAGACACCCCTCCACCTCCGGTGAAAGCGTCACGCGCCGGATCACCCCCGCAAACTTCATCACCACCCGCCGCTCGGCCGGCAACGGCGGACGGCAATGCCGCTCCAAATGGCAGCCCTTCATCGCCGGATTGAGCCACGGGCCCTCCAGATGCGCGCCCAGCACCTGGCTGCCCCTTGTGCCGCCGGCAATCGCTTCGCGCGTCGTTTCGAGCATCCGCACAATCCGCTCGGTTTCCGCCGATGTCGAGGTGGCCAGCAGCGACGTCGTGCCATGCAGCGCATGAAACGCACACACCACGTCAAAATCCTCGATCGTACCGTCCATGAAATCAGCGTCCCACGCGCCGTGAATGTGAAGGTCCACAAACCCCGGCGACACAATCCCATCCGGATACTCCAGCACCTCCGCGTGCCCCGATTTCAACAGCGAGTTGAATACCGCATCCGCCGGACCGACCGACTCGATCCGCCCCGTCTGCGCGTCAATCACCACGGCGCCGTCCTCCAAAACGCCGTCCGGCAAAACCACTTTTCCCCCGCGAACGATCATTGCCGCCTCCCGCAAGCCTTTTGCAGATAGTTCACCGCGCTTGGTCCGTCCCTTCGACTCTTTGCCCGCCCTGTCTGCTGGGTCCGCCCCGCCTCGACTCCGCCTGCCTCGCCCGCAACTCATGCAACAACGCCGCCAGCCGCTGCGGATCAAACGGCTTGCTCAGAAAACCGTCCGCCGGCGTGCCCAGCCGCCAGAACGAATCCGGCAGGTCCGATCCCTTTGTCGTGGCCGTCACAATCACCACGATTGTCTCCGGCCGCTCGCTCTTGATCCGCTCGCAGACCGTCAGACCATCCATGCCCGGCATCACCAGATCCACCACCACAATGTCGGGATTGATGTCCGCCAACGACTCGAGGGCGTGGCGCCCGTCTGTCTCCACCGCCACGGCATACTGGTCGCCGAGGGCAAGGCTCATCATTTTACATACATCGGGATCGTCGTCCACAATCAACACCGTCGGCAACGGCATGGCCTGCCTCCTGACGCCCGCTATGATTGCGCGGCGTCTGATTGTTTCAAGCGCGCAAACCGCGCCATAAACTCCATGCGCGGACCGTCCTCGAACTGCACGTCCAGCATCTGATTGCCGCCGCTCCCGCGCACGCCGGCAATCACGCCCCGCCCCAGCGTCGGATGAACGATGGCCTGTCCGACCTCCCACTGTGTCCCGCGCGCGCCCGTATCCATCTTTCCGCCAACGCGTTTTGCCGCCGGCCTCCGCCGCTCTGTCGTCGCCTCCGCCGGCGCGCTCTTTCGCAACTCCTCGCGGACGGCGCTTAGCGTTGTCCGGTTGACCGGCCGGCACAACTCCTGCGGCACTTCGCGCATAAATACCGAGGGCGGACTCCACGACACATCCCCGTGCATCCACCGGTTCATCGCATTACTCAGGCACACCAACTCCTTCGCCCGTGTCAATCCCACGTAAAACAGCCGCCGTTCCTCCTCGATGTTGCCTTCCTTGACCGCCAGAACGTGCGGAAAGATATTCTTCTCCAGGGCAACCAGAAACACCACGCGAAACTCCAAACCCTTCGCGCAATGCAGCGTCATCAGCGACACGCTGTTATCCTCCGCGTCATAGTCGTCCACGCTCGTCCGCAGCGCCGTATATTCCAGAAAGTCCGACAGCGCGGCCCCCGGCCGCTCGCGCTCGAACTGCGCCGCCGCGTTTTTCAACTCCTCGATGTTCTCGCGGCGCGCGATCACGTCCAGCGAATCCGGATCGCCCAGCGACTCGAGATAGCCGGTTTCCTTGATGACGGCTTCGAGGATGGCGGCAATCGAACTTTGTTGCGACCGCTGCGCCCAATCTTTTACCTGAGCGACAAAGTCGCTGATCTTACGGTCGGCTCCCTTGGTCAACGTCCCCGCACCCCGCAATTTCTCGATCGCCTCATAAAACGTCAAATTCTCCCGCAGGGTCAGCGCCAGAATCGCCGACACCGTCCTGTCGCCGATCCCCCGGCGCGGCGTGTTGATAATCCGCTGCAGCGCCATCGAGTCGTGCGGGTTGGCAATTACCCGCAGATAGGCCAGCAGGTCCTTGATCTCCTTCCGGTCGTAAAACCGCACCGCCCCGACCACGCGATACGGAATGTTCGCCCCCCGCAGCCGTTCCTCGAACAGGCGGCTCAGCGCGTTGGTCCGATAGAACACCGCCATCTCGCGGTAAGGCACCAGACACTCGTCATGCAGCCACGCCATCAGGTTCACGATATGGTCGGCCTCGTCGCGGTCACTGTCGGCCTCGACCGTCAAGATAGGCGGCCCGCTTCGCCGCTCGGTCCATAGCGCTTTCCCCAGCCGCTGCCGATTGCGCCCAATCACCCGGCTGGCCGCGTCCAGAATCACCTGCGTCGAGCGATAGTTTTGCTCGAGGCGAATCAACTTGGCGTCCGGAAACTGGGCCTGAAAATCGAGAAGATTTCCGAGGTTCGCACCGCGCCAACTGTAAATGCTCTGATCCTCGTCGCCCACCACGCACAGGTTGCGATACTTGCGCGCCAGCGCGCTCACCAGCCGGTACTGCACGTGGTTGGTGTCCTGATACTCGTCCACCATGAGATAGCGGTAATGGTCCTGATACCGTTCGAGCGTTGCGGGATCGGTTTCAAACAACCGAACCACCTCGGCGATCAGGTCGCCAAAATCCAGAGCGTTGTTCCGGCGCAGCATCTGCTGATACGCCTCGTAAATCTCCGCATACAGCGCGGCGCGGCGCGCGTCGCCCTTTCGCTGCCGAATCGCCTCCGGCCCCTCCAAACGCATTTTGGCCTGGTCAATTTCCCAGCGCGCTTGACTCGGCGTGACGATACCGTGCTTGGGGTCGAGACCCAGACCTCGGAACACCTCCTTCAGCACCGACATCTGGTCGTCCTCGTCGCAGATCGTAAAATCGCGCGCAATCCCCACGCGGTCGGCCTCGCGGCGCAACACACTGGCGCACCATGAATGGAACGTGCTGATGGCAAAGGGCATCGCGCGGTCGCCCGCCAGAAGCTGACGCACCCGCTCGCGCATTTCATCGGCTGCCTTGTTGGTGAACGTCGCCGCAAAAATCTGTCCGGGCGAAATCCCGCACTCCCGGACCAGATAGGCCACGCGATAGGTAATAACCCGCGTCTTTCCGCTGCCCGCCCCCGCGATAATCAGCAGCGGCCCCTCGGTCGTTGTCACCGCCTCGCGCTGCCGCGCATTGAGATGATCCAACAATCCGTCCATTCCGGTCGCTTCGTTTCCCTGCCCCTTTCGATCTTCCCCAAGACCCCGCAAGCACCCTCACGGGAAGTGTCCGATCCTGCGTCCCTATGCCACGCTCCCCCTCGTGACGGGCAACATTCCGAGCCCTTTACACGCGCGCGTCCTTTGCGGCCTGGCACCTGCCCTAGGCAGCTCTGCAAGGTCCGCAACCCTCGGTTCGTTTCCCGCACACCGCCGGGCCCGGCCACCCCTCCTCCGAGTCGCACGGGTCAACTTCCGCTCACTCCTTCATCCGTTTTACCGCGCTTTCATAGCGGTGAAGGCGAATATCCCGCGGCAGCACCTGCCGCATTTCGGCCAGACACCGCTCGGCTACGTCACGCCGGCCGCGCGCAACGGCCGCCTCGCCAATCATCCGCAGCACCCCAAACACCGCCTCATCTCCCTCTTTGTTGCGTATTTCCGCAATATGCGGAAATACTTCGCTGCCCATTTTCAGCGCTTCGCCCATTTGCCCCCCGCGCCACGCCGCGTGCAGATGCATCCGCGCATAGGGCCAGCGCCGGTTCGGATGAAGCGCCCGGGCTCTCTCCACCGCCTCGCGCAACTCTGCCGCCAGCGTTGCCGAATCCGGATCGTTCCGCTCGAACAGCCGAAACAGCACCTGCGCGCGTAGATCCGCCAACGCCGCGTGGTCTGGAAACTTCCGCGCCGCCTCGGCCAGTTGTTCCCGCTGCCAGTCAGGGCGGTCGCCCCGCGTGGCAATCCACTCGTGCAACGCCTGCGGATCGTCGGGCCATGCGGCCCGCCACCGGTCGGCCCACGCCGCCGGCTTGTCGTCGAAGAGCGAATCGCGCTGCCCCGGTTTGGGGCGAAACGCCGCGAACTGCTCCGAGGTCGGTTTCCAGCTCGGCTGATACTGATCAATCCACAACCGGCGCAAATGCACCGGCCACGCCCGCATGTCCAGCGACTTGATGCCCGTGGCCGGCGATCCGGTGAAGAAGCCGATCGGCGCGCGATATTCCAGCGTCGGGTGAAAATCGCTGTTGACCGCAAAATCCCCGAACAAATCCGCCGGCCGGTCCGTGTGCACAAACATCTGCATCGCCAGGAGCGCCAGCGGGTGCTCGATCCCGATCCGCTTGAGGTCCGCCGCAATCTTCGGCTTGGCCATCTGCTTTTCCATCCACGCAAAATCGGGGCGGAACGGTTTCGGCGAGCCCACAATCGCAATATCATACGCATTCATGTTCCAGATCATGAAGTAGGGAAACACATCGGTGAACGTGCGCAGCACGCTCATCAATGAGGCGTCCTGAATCTCATATACATGAATCCATTGCACGACCAGCCCGTCGGGGACGAGGTGCTCGCGGCAGACCTCGAAAAACTCCTTCGAGAACAGCCCCGCCACCCCGGCAATCCACGGATTCGTCGGCTCGCTGATGATCACGTCGTACATGCGCGGCGTAATCTGCAGAAACGTCTTGGCGTCCTCGATGTGAATGGACGCCCGCGGGTCTTCCGCAAAATGCAGATTCGCCTCCGCAAAATACCTCAGCGCCGCCTCGACCACCTCCCGCGAAATCTCCACGCAATCCAGATGCTCGATGTCGTATTGCAGCGCCGATCCGGCCGAAACGCCGCTGCCCATCCCGATCACCAGCGCCTGCTTCGAGTGCGGCCGCGTCAGGAGCGGAAAATGCGAAATCAAAATCTGCGTGCTCATATCGCCGACGTCCGATGCGTCGGCCTTCCCGTTGATCAGCAAACTGCGCGTCCCTTCGCTGTCCACCACCGCGATGCTCGCATCCACGCCGTCCTTGTAATAGTGCAATTTCTCGCGATTGGCCAGCATGTCCAACATGGCCTGGAACGAGGCGAAGCGTCCGCGCTGGCGGAACGGCCCCGACGACAGAATATTCTCATCCCACCGCGGAACCTTCATCCAATAGAGCAGCGGCAGGACCGCGCACGCTAGAGTCGCCGCCGGCCGCACCCACGCCATCGTGCGCCCTTTCAACATCCACAGCACCGCCAGCCCCGCCATCAAGTTCAGCACGATTCCCGTCTCGAACGTCCGCTTCAAACCAATCTCCGGCAGCAGCACAAGTCCCGCCGCGGCCGCGCCCAGCAGCGTCCCCGCCGTGTTCAGCGCATAGACCGACCCGACCCGCCGCCCCACGCGCCCGGCATCTTCCGTCGCAATCCGGCTGGCTGCGGGCAGCGTCATGCCCAGCAGAACCGTCGGCACGAGCATCAGCAAAAAACAAATCGCCATCTGCGCCGCCATATACCACCCGAACGCAAACGGTGCGCGCACCAATACCGTCGCCAACTGGTTGAACCAAAACGGAACTCGCTCGACCACCGGCAGCATCGCCAGCACGCTCAGCCCCAGCCCGATTTCCGCCGCCGCGTAAATCTTCTCATACCCCGTTTGACGCCGCTTCAGCGAAATCAAAAAACTCCCCAGCCCGATCCCGAAAATAAACGTCGCCACCATCAGCGAAAATGAATACGTCGAAGCCCCCAGCACCAGCGTCAGCAGCCGAATCCACGCCACTTCATACACCATCGCGACAAAACCTGAAATCGCTATCGTGACCAAAACAACCCCGCGAAGCGCCGCCGGATACACCGCCTCCTCGGTCCCCGAAACTGCCGCCGCAGCCGGTTTCTCCGCAGCTGCCTCCCCTCCCTTCCTCCGCGTCGCCCAGAGCAGCAGCGCCGCTCCGCACACCACAAAATTCAGACACGCTGCAATCACCATCGAAGCGTGAAGTCCATACGCCGGGATCATCACAAATCCCGCCAGCAGGCAGCCGACAAACGCCCCGAATGTGTTGATGTAATACAGCGCCGCCACGCGCGGCCCCACCTGATCCAGCCGCGAGACCATAAACCGCCCCAGCACCGGCAGCGTCCCGCCCATCAGAAACGTCGGCAGCAGAAGCGTCAGCGCGCAAAACACCAGCTTTGCCGCCATCAGCGCCGACGCCGTCAGCCCCAGCCATCGCACTAGCGCGATGAATCCCCGCCGATACGGCTCGAACAGCACCGGATAGAGCAATCCCAGCACGCCTACGCCCGCCTCGAGCACCACATACAGCAACAGCGGATGACGCAGCCGGTCGGCCCGCCGTCCGAACACCGCGCTGCCCAGCGCCAGCCCGCCCATATACACCGCCAGCGTCATCACATGTGCGCGCCCGGTGCTCCCGATGAACAGCGCCAGATACTTGTTCCAAAGAATTTCGTAAATCAGCCCCGCAAGGCCGGACACGAAAAAGCAGACATAGACCAGCAGCAGACGGTCGCGGCGGGTATTTGGCATCATCGGCATCGCTCCGACGTTCCCAAAAATTCAATCCAAAGATCCAACATTCTCTCGCTCAAGGAAGTAGGGCTCCGCGCCTACGCAATCAACGGGAAATTCCAGTACGCCGCCTATGCACAGTAAGCAACAGAAGCAGAACAACCACTGTCAGAAGCGAAATGGCCTTGCCCACCGCCAGCGAGCGCGGAGCAAACCGCAGCGCCACGCGATGCATGCCCGGTGAGTCAATCGCCACGCCGCGCAACAAAAAATTCACACGGAGAACTTGGGCGGGCCGCCCGTTCACCTCCGCCTTCCAGCCCGGATAGAATACCTCCGAGAAGCACAAGAGGCCCGCCCTCAGAGCACGAACGTTGACCTCGATGGCATCCGCATCATAGCGAATAAATTCCACCGCATCCCCTGCCTGTGCCGTATCCGGCACCGCGTCCTCGCCGGCCCTGCCCGCTATTGCTTCTTCGCAGGTTACCGCCTCCCGCGCCGCATCTACGCGCCCTCGCGAAAGCGCCTCCAAAATCTCCTCCTCCGAACCCGCCCGCCGCACGCGATAGACCATCCAGGCCCCGCCCGGCGCCCGCCGGTTGCGATAGACCGCCAGCCGCCCTTCGCCAAAAACACGCTCCCACTCCGCCGTGTCCGGCACAAGCGCGCCGAGCGCCGCAACATTCAACACCATATCCCCGCGTCGCGGCGCAATCTCGACCGCCTGCGCGACAATCGGCCGCTCGAACCCCACACGGCCGTAATAGTTGGCTACGCGCACCGGTCCCTGCGGCGTTTGCACTGTCCACACCATGTTGCGCTCGGCAGGACCGTGGCGGCACGGAAACCGCGGATCGGCCGCGCGCCAGTCGGCCAGATGAACGCCGGCCAGCAGCGCTGCCGTGCGCGTCGCCGTGCTTCCGTCTGTCGCATCGCCGCCGCTCCCAACGCCGCTTTCCGCGCATTCTTTTCCCACGACCCGGATCACCGCCGCGGTTTCCCCTTGCGCCAGCATCTCCGCGCCGTCGAGCAGCCCCACAACCGACACGCCGACCAGTGTAGTCGGCGAATCCAGCGCGACGCAATATGCGCTGTCTTTTCGCGGCGGTGGCCCGGCGATTCGACGCTCGAACACATCCCCGATCACGTATCGCACATTCAGCAAATGAAACAGCGTCGCGTCGGGCCGGCCAATGTTCAGCATCCGCACCGGATCGTCTGTCGGCGACCGGCCGGCCGTGGCCTCGACCAGCCGCGCATAGTCGCGCAAAATCAATGGATCGAAACCCTGAATATCCTGCACACGCCAAAGCGTCGCCAGATTAGGCGCCGCCAGCGGCCATAGCGTCGTATCGTTGAGATCGCCCGGATGAACCCGAAGCGGCGCGTAGCCCACAGTGCGAAATGGCCCCGCCGTATCCCGCACCACCGCCCTCACCGTCTCCGGCGGCTCGAACTCGCTTCGCGTGCAAGTCGGCAGCGGCAGCCGCTCGCGAAAATGGAACAGGTCCAGCGCCAGCAGCAGCCCCGCCGCCCACCCCAGCCACCGCCTCGGCGGAAAACGCACCGAAAGCAGAAGCGCCGCCAGCAACACTGCCGAACCCAGCGCCAGTGCAATGCCGCCGTTGACCGCTGGGAATAGCGCCGGGTCGCGCGGCGATTGCGCCTGCCGCACGATCGCCGCCCAGTCGCTTCGCACCAGCGATCCCGCCTTGCTCAGAAACAAACCCGCCGCCAGAGCACCGCACGCCAACGCCCCCGCCCACGCCGCCTTTCGCTTCCGCGGCGCCGGATCGCGCAGCACCGCATCGGCGCCCAGACCGACCAACGCCGACGTCCCAATCGCAGCCAGCACCAATGCGCGCGCCGGCCCGCTCAGCGTCCGCGCCAACGGCACCTGCGCCAGCATCTGAAACGCTCCCGCTTGCGTCCCCAGCGAAATCCAAACGCCGACCCCCGCAAGCGCGACAAAGAACATTGCCCGCCGCCGATGATACGGTAGCACTGCCGCCATGAGCAATAGCGGCAGAGCCGACATCCCGAAATACACCGACTTGTCCAGATACTCCGTCGGCCACGGCGGCGGCGAACCCAGAAACAGATTGTCGAGCCAGTCCCACCCCACCGGGTCGCGCGCCAGGTCGCTCATCGCCAGCGTCGGCCGCGACGACAGCCGCACAAATTCCAGCGTGGGCAGCCATTGGACGGCACTCAGCCCCGCGCCGATCGCCCCGCCGAGCGCCGCCGCGGCTGCCGAAACAAAAAACCCAGCAGACCCTCTGTCCGACTTGTCCGATTTGTCCGACCTGTCCAACTGGTCAGACCAATTAGGCTGCTTCGCACCCCCGCCCCCGCAAACCCGCCACATAGCCGCCATGCCCACAATCACGCCGGCATAAAACATGTTGTGCGGCGAACCCGCCAGCACCACAGCCGCCAGCACCCCGCCGAGCGCCGCAGCCCTCGCTGCCGAAGGCCTCTCGACCGCGCCAAATGCACCGCCGACCACCAGCGGCAGCCATGCCGTCGAAACCAGCAGCCCGGGATTGGACAGATGTCCCTGCACATAGGAGCCGCATGCAAAACTCAACGCACCCAGACAGGCTCCCTGTCCGCCGCAGCCTAGACTTCGCAAACACGCCAGCATCGCCAGCGCCGCAATTGCAAAGTGCGCGAAGCAATAAACCCCATAGCCCCTCGTCGCCTCGGCGAAAAAAAACACCCAGCGCGGCGGATACCACGCCGAATACTGCGGATTGGCAAAGTGCGGCGCCCCCCCGCAGGCATAGGGATTCCAGCGCGGCACCGCACCCTTCTCACCCAAGCGATATGCAGGAATAAAGGCCAGCGTGTGATCCTCGCCCAGCGGCAGACGCCCGCCCAGCAGCCAGCCGTCGAAAACTACGACGGCTGCCAGAAGCAACATCGCCGGCACTCCGGCCCGAAAATGGGAAACCGCGCGATTCACACGTTGTCACATGAAAGGCGGGTACTTATACAGGTTGGACCGAGCGGCCGTATTGAAAGGCCCGCACATTTGCCTCGAGGTCCCGCGCCGAAAAACACGCCTCCAGCCCCTTGCGCCATGCCGCCTCGTCGAACGGCAAATGCCGCGACAGCACGCCCGCAAAACACGTGTTCAGGGTCCGCGCCGTCCCCAGCGCCTCTGCCAGCGCCGCTCCGTCATACACCTCGACCCGCCCCGCCCGCGCCCGACACTGCTCCAGCACATCCGGCGGATACGCCATCTCTCCGGTGCTCACCGGCAGCGGCGCAATGGCACGATCCTCCACAATCAGCACGCCGTCCGGCGCAAGATAATGGATGTGGCGCAGCGCTTCGAGCTTTTCGAGCGCAACGATCATATCCGCCGTCCCTTCCTCGATCACCGGTGAAAACACTTTCTGCCCCATGCGCACATGCGACATTACCGACCCGCCCCGCTGCGCCATGCCGTGCACCTCGCTTTGCTTGACATCGAACCCGGCTTCCATCGCAGCGCTGACCACCAAAGCGCTCAGTGTCAGAATACCCTGTCCCCCTACGCCGACCGCCAAAAGATTGATGGGCGCGCGCGGGGCGCACGGAGAGAATCCCGTGGACGGAACGGACAATATGGACATGAGATAATTCGACCTTTCAGCTCCTGGTTTTTCTTTCGCACACCGAAATGGCGTTGAAACAGCAAACCTGCATGCATAGCGTGCAGCCGCGGCACAGTTCCTCGACAATCCGCATCTGGCCGCCCTCGACAACCAGCGCCGGACAGGCCAAATCTGTGCATTGAAAGCAGCCCTGGCACAAATCCCGCGAAACCGCCCGCGGATCGTCCCGCTTGGCCTCCGCCAGCAATCCGCAGGGCCGGTTGGTCAGAATGACCGACGGCCCCTCGTTCGCCAACGCGCGCCGCAGCGCCGCATGCACCTCCTCCAGGTGATAGGGGTCTATCACTTGCACTTCGGCGACGCCGACCGCCTTGCACAAACGCGCCAGATCCAGCGGCGGCGATCCCTCGGTTGCCTCCGCGCTGCCCGACGCCGACGAGGCCGCCGTCGGCTGGCGGCCGGTCATTGCCGTCGTCCGATTGTCGAGTATGATCAACACCGAGGCGCTGCGGTTCCAGACCATGTCCACCAGCGCCGGAATGCCCGAATGGATGAACGTCGAGTCGCCGATGACCGCCGCCGTCTTGCCCCGCTCGCTCACTTTGGCCAGGCCTGCGCCCAGCCCCACGCTCGCGCCCATACAGACGCACGAATCCATTGCCCGCAGCGGCGGCAGCGCTCCCAGTGTATAGCATCCGATGTCGCCCATCACATTGACGTCCAGTTTGCTCAGCGCGTAGAACACCCCCCGATGCGGGCAGCCCGGACACATCACCGGCGGCCGCGGCGGCAGCCCCGCAACCGGCGCGATCCCCGCTTTCGGCGCACCGGCCCGCGCTGCAGTTCTGCTGCCTCCGGCCGCTTCGCCTAAATCCCGTTCGATGGCCTCCCGAACCGCCTGCGGCGTGTATTCGCCGCACCGGCTCAACAACACCTTCCCCCGCACGCTAATGCCCGCCGCCAACAAATGCTCCTCGATGAACGCATCCAATTCCTCGATGACATACACGCGTCCACCCGGTCCAAAGCTCTCTACAAACTCCCTCAGCTTGCCTAACGGCAGCGGCCATGAAAACCCCAGCTTATAAATCGGCGCCCCAGGAAACGCCTCCTTTGCATACTGATACGCCGCGCCCGACGCAATCAACCCAAACGGCCCATCGCCCGGCTCGATCCGATTCAAATCGGTGGTCTCCGCAAACTCCGCCAGCGCCGCCAGCCGCTCCTCCACCTTCCGATGGCGTGCCCGGGCATACGCCGGGATCATGACGTATTTCTCCGGCTGCTTGACAAACGGCCGCGGCGCCGGAACCCGCCGCTCGTCGTCCGTTTCGACCACGCAGCGCGTGTGCGAAATCCGCGTCGTCAGCCGCAGCAGCACCGGCGTATCGAACCGCTCGCTGATCTCCAGCGCATGCCCGACATAGTCCACGCACTCCTGGCTGTCGGCCGGCTCGAGCATCGGCACCTTCGCAAACGCCGCATAGTTGCGATTGTCCTGCTCGTTCTGCGAACTGTGCATTCCCGGATCATCGCACGAAACCACCACCAGCCCGCCGCCCACTCCCGTGTAGGAGGCCGTCATCAGCGAATCCGCCGCCACATTCAACCCGACATGCTTCATCGCCGTCAGCGCGCGAACGCCGCCGATCGAAGCTCCCAATGCCTCGTCGAACGCCACCTTTTCGTTCACGCACCATCGCGCATGCAGGTCAGGATAGCTCGACAACGCTTCCAGTATTTCCGTGCTCGGCGTTCCCGGATAGGCGGAAGCAAAGGCCACGCCGTGCTTCCACGCCCCATGCGCCACCGCCTCGTTGCCCGATAGAACTTGCTTTCGTTCCAACGGATGCCCCTTTCATAAACGTCACCCGGACGCTATTGGCCCGCTGCGCCAACTTCAAGTTGCAAATTGCCACGGCCCCGTGCCGCCCGGGTTCAAAGATTCATCTTGAGCCGCAAACCCAAGTTCTGATATCTCCGCTTCCGAGAGAGGCAACGCTGGAACGCGGAGCATTTTTTTGATTTTCCTCCCACGGCAAATCCTGCAAAGCAACCATCCGGTCGTTCGGTTCTTCGCCTCCGTCAAACTGACCGTCACGCTGCTGATCCTGATCGGACTGGCCTCCATTCTCGGCACGCTGATCCCCCAGGCCGATACCCTCGCCGGCTCCCCGCGCGATATCTATACCGTCTACGTCAACGCTTACGGCCCGCGCCTTCACATCCTGTTCAACACGCTGGGCCTATACCGCCTCTATTCGTCCTGGTGGTTCTCCGCCCTGCTTCTTTTGCTCGCGGTGAACATGATCGTGTGCAGTTTGCGGCGCTTCCGCCTTCAGCCGCGCCAAATCGGTTTCCATCTCACCCACTTGAGTATTGTCTTCATTCTCGCCGGCGTGCTCATCGGCCTCAATGCGCGCGAAGGGTTCATGCAAATCAACGAAGGCGAACAGAGCGACACCATCCTTTTCGCCCCGCGCAAACCCATCCCCGACACCGCCGAGGAAGCCGAACAACTGACCAACCAACAACACAGCAACGCCGCCCCCAGCGCCGTCGAATTCCAGCTCCCCTTTGCCCTTCGTCTCGATGATTTCGAACTGCGCCGCCACACCAGACCGCTCGATACGCTCCTGGCGCAATCCGTCCACGGCGGCCGGATCTATTCCTACGGCCTTCGCACGCAAAAGCGTATCCCCCGCGCCGCACGCCAGCCGCTCGAAATCGTTCTGCTCGAAACCAGGCCTCTCCTGCGCCGCACAGTTCAAATCGTCGAGCAAACAAGCGGCCCCCTCGAACCCGCCGTCGAGATTGAAGTCGTCCGCGGCCCCCATCGCCACACCCACTGGGTATTCGCGCGCGGAGCCGCACGCAGACGCATCCTGAGCGACGAGTGCGAAATCGAGTATCGGCGCGCCGCCGCGCCCGCCGAACTGGACGCCCTCCTGGCCGAACAGTCTGTTCCCGCGACCGCCACGGCCGATTGTCTAGCCCTGATTCGCAGCATGACGGACGTGACCACCCTGCCCCTGGCTCTCGGCCGCGAGCAAATCGTGCGCGACACCGACGACACCTCCCTGGCCGTCACCGTTCTGCAATTCTTTCCCCATTGGAACATGAACCTGCAAACGCGCGAAATCTACTCGGCCAGCAACGCCCGCCGCAATCCCGCCATCCAGGTGCAGTTGCGCAAGGGCGATGCCGTCGAAACCCAGTGGCTCTTCTCGCGCCTCCCGTCGGCCCACGGCCACCAGCCTTTTGACCTCACCACCATGACGCTTCAGTTTCTGGAAACCGACTTGCGCCGCACGCATTTCGTCCGCGCCATTGCCGCCGCCACCACCACTGCCCGCTATCTTCAGCATTTTGTCGAAGGACGCCTCGCCGCCACGGTCCCTGCCGCCGACGATTCTTCCGCGGCCGTCGCGCTTCCCGACGGAACGCAGGTGCGAGCCCTCCGTTGGGTGGAACGCGCTGCCCTCGAGTCTGTCGAGCAACCCGATCCCAAAGGCTTTGCCGCCCGACTTCGCATCCGCGATCTGGCCAGCGGCAAAGTCGAACTGCTCGATGCCGTCTCGAATGAGGTCTACGAGCGCGGCAGTGTGCGCTTCCTTCTCCAGCGCGATTTCCCCATAGATCAGTTTATCAGCCGCGTGCGTGTCATCCAAAATGGCCGCGAGGTAACCTCCCATACTATCGAAATGAACGATCCGCTGAAATTTGCCGGCTACACCGTTTATCAATCTTCCTACGACACCGAGGCCGGCGAAGACAGCCGCTATTCTGTGCTCTCGGTCAAGCGCGATCCCGGCGTCGGATTGATCTACGCCGGCTTTGTGCTACTGACGGTCGGATTGATTATCGTTTTTTATATAAATCCCTGGGCGCAGAAAAGGAAACGCGCCGACTCGCCGGCTGTCCGGGCAGACTAACCCCTTGCAAAGCCGACGGCCGGCATCCGCAACCGGAGTTCTCCCATGACGCTTGGACCGCTCAATATCACACCGTTCACCGTTTCGTTTGCTTTCTATTTTGCGGGCATGGTGTCGGCCCTTGGCGCCGCGGCTCTTGGCCGTCGTGCACGCGCCCTGCTAGGGGTCGCCTATGCCGCCCTTGCCGCCGGCGGCATTGCGCACACCGTTCTGTTCCTCCAGCGCTGGATCATCGGCGGCTATCCGCCGTTGAGCGGCCTGTTCGACGCCGTGGTCTTCTTTGCGTGGACCTCCATTATCGTGTTTGGCATAGCCGAAACGCTCTTTCGCACGCGCTGGCTGGCCCTCTTTGTCGGCGTCCTCGAAGTGGCTCTTTTCGCCTACGCCGCCGACTGCGATCCCACCATCCGCCCGCTCATGCCCGTGCTTAAAAGCACATGGCTGGTCATCCATGTATTCGCCTACATGACCGCTTACAGCATCATGGCCATCGCCTGTTTCAATGCCATACTATTCTACGGCTATCTCAACGCACAGGGGGAAAGCGAACAAACACGCCGGTTCGACAGCCTGGTCTATCGCCTGGTTGCCTTTGGCTTTCCGCTTCTGACAGTAGGAATCCTGACCGGTGCAGTGTGGGCCAACCGCACGTGGGGGCGCTATTGGGGCTGGGACATCAAGGAGACGTGGTCGCTGATTACCTGGATTGCCTATGCCGTCTACTTGCATCTGCGGTTCTGGTCGCGCGGCTGGGCCATGCCGGCGCTGCGGCGCAGCGCCTCGCTGAACTGGCTGGCTTTGCTGGGCTTCCTTTTTATTCTCGTAACGTTCTTATTTCTGAAATATCTGCCCGCGGCCCAGATGAGCAAACACGTCTATTTGTAAGCAAATTGGGGCAAAAGAAAAAATAAAAAAAAAATTCAATTTTTCCCCTTGACGATCCCCAACGGCCCAACGCAAAGTATCGTTCCTGTTTTCGCGCGGTAGGGCGATTTCAGCGGCGTTTTTGTAGGTTTCCGCCCCGAGGCTCCCTCACCTCGAGGCATCGAAACGAGCGGCGCTGACGGCTCGCTTCGATCCCCCATGCGTCTGATGAGCGATAGAAGTCGAGGGCTACTTCGAGAGACATCGCAGTCTCTGCGCTGATGCACTTTCGGGTTTCACATAAATCGGCCAAAGGGCGGCGACCCTGAGCGGCAGCCTGCGGCCATGCGGAGAAGTCGGTAAGCCCGCAATCCCATGTTGGAGGGACTTTAATGGCAAAGGAAAAATTCCAGCGGACCAAGCCCCACGTCAATGTTGGCACCATCGGCCACATTGACCACGGCAAAACCACCCTGACCGCTGCAATCACCAAACGGCAGGAAATGAAGCGACTAGCCAACTTTGTGCCGTTCGATCAGATTGACAAGGCTCCCGAGGAAAAAGCGCGCGGCATCACCATTGCCACTGCCCATGTCGAATATCAAACCGAAAACCGCCACTATGCTCACGTGGACTGCCCGGGCCATGCCGACTACATCAAGAACATGATCACCGGCGCGGCCCAAATGGACGGCGCCATCCTGGTCGTCGCCGCCGACGACGGTCCCATGCCGCAAACCCGCGAGCATATCCTTCTGGCCCGCCAGGTCGGCGTCCCCTACATCGTGGTCTATCTGAACAAGGTGGACATGGTCGAGGACGAAGAACTGCTCGAGCTGGTCGAGATGGAAATCCGCGAACTCCTGACCAAGTATGAATTCCCGGGCGACAAAACGCCCATCGTTCGCGGCTCGGCCCTCAAAGCCCTCAACGGCGACGACGACGAACTGGGCATGAAGTCCATTGACCGCCTCATGGAAGCCATTGACAAGTATATCCCTGAGCCCAAGCGCGACATTGACAAGCCCTTCCTGATGTCGGTCGAGGACGTCTTCTCCATCTCCGGCCGCGGCACCGTCGCCACGGGCCGGGTCGAGCGCGGACGCATCACCAAAATGAGCGAAGTCGAGATCGTCGGCATTCGCCCGACGCGCAAAACTGTCGCCACGGACCTCGAAATGTTCCGCAAATTGCTCGACGAAGCCGTGGCCGGCGACAACATCGGAATTCTTCTGCGCGGGGTGGAAAAGGACGACGTCGAGCGCGGCCAGGTCATTTGCGCCCCCGGCTCCATCACCCCGCATACCAAATTCAAAGCCAAAGTCTATGTGTTGTCCAAAGAAGAAGGCGGCCGCCATACCCCCTTCTTCCGCGGCTATCGTCCCCAGTTCTACTTCCGCACCACCGACGTCACCGGCGTGGTGGACCTGCCGGAAGGGGTCGAAATGGTTATGCCGGGCGACAACGTGGACGGACTTCTGGTAACGCTGATTACGCCGATTGCTATGGAAAAGGAGCTTCGTTTCGCCATTCGGGAAGGCGGAAAAACCGTGGGAGCAGGTGTGGTCACGGAAATCCTTGAATAGCGAAGGTCGGCTGACTTTCGCCGCGGCCCGCTGGTGGGGGCAGCAACCATCTCCAACGGGAGGTATCCCTGATGGAAATGCCGGCCGGAGCCGTCGGAGCGCGAGGCGCTCCATCGCCCAACGCGGGTAAAGTAGTCAAAGTCCGTTGGGTCAAACGGTATGCCGAGGCAACCACACAAATCGGTCTCGGCGAAGTTGTGCGCGAAACACCGGAATACCTGGTAATTCGAGGAGTGGTTCTCAACTTCCGAAAAGGAAGTACCGAACTGAAACGCGACGAAGAACGCGTGCGATGGATCCCCTGGAGCGAGATCGCCGTCGTCTGTGAACTGCCGACCGACCTGAAGTGGCGCACAGCCGAGGTCACCCTCGAACCATGGGGCGACATCACGTGCCGGCCGGGAACGCAAGCCTAGGCCGGACGGGCGGAGCGGAAAACCCGCCCCGCATGCGGTTCCACCGGGAAACCAGCGAGTCGCTACACTCCCCGCCCTTTCGCCCCGCCGCGGGCGGATGGGAACTCCCGAAGGGCGGGGAATTTTATGGCCCTAGACCGGCCATAGGAGACTGCGCAAATGGCAGGACAACGAATTCGCATCAACCTCAAAGCCTTCGATTATCGGCTCCTCGATCAATCGGTCGAGGAAATCGTCGAGGCGGCGCGCCGAACCGGCGCCAAAGTGCGCGGGCCGATCCCGCTGCCCACGCGCATCAGCCGCTATACGGTCTTGCGTTCGCCGCATGTGGACAAAAAGTCGCGCGAGCAATTTGAACTGCGCTATCACAAACGCCTCGTGGACATTGTCGAGCCCACCCAAAAGACCCTCGACGGTCTGACGGAACTCGACCTGCCCGCCGGCGTTCATGTCGAAATCAAACTGACCTGAGAGGCCGGGGCATCGGCTTCCTATGCCTTACGATGACCCGGGGGGTGAATGGATCATGACAAATGGCCTGCTCGGAAAAAAACTCGGAATGACGCAGGTATTTGATCCCAAGGGGCGCTTGGTTCCTGTCACGCTTCTCCAAGCCGGCCCCTGCTATGTATTGCAGGTCAAAACCGTGGCCACCGACGGATACAATGCCATCCGGCTGGGATTTGACGTCAAACGGGAAAAAAGTACCAATAAACCGGATCGCGGATTGATTGACAAGGTCAACGAGGCTCTCAAAAGCCACGAAGGGGCCGACAGTGCCAGCGAGGACGCCGCGGCCCGCAAGAGCCGGCGCGAAAAAGCCCCCGTTCTTCCCCCTCTCCGCTACATTCGGGAAATCCGCGTCAAAGACCCGTCCAACTACCACGTCGGCCAGCGCATCAGCGCCGATATCTTTCAAATCGGCGAAAAGGTGGACGTCATCGGAACCTCCAAGGGGCGCGGCTTTCAGGGCCCTTATCGCCGCCACCACTCCAAACCGGGTCCGGAAACCCACGGCTCGATGTATCACCGCCGGCCCGGCTCCATGGGCGGCTCCTCCTGGCCCTCGCGCGTCTTCCCCGGCAAACCTCTTGCCGGCCACATGGGCAACCATCGCTCCACCACGCTCAATCTGCAAGTCGTCCAGACCGACCCGGAGAACAACCTCATCGCCGTCAAGGGTTCCGTCCCGGGCCATGTCAATGCGTTCGTGATCATCCGCAAGAATATTCGCAGCAGGAAAGGGTAAGGGGCCATGCCGGTCAGCGTCGAAATCCTCAACAGTCGAGGGGAGCCGAGCGGAACGCTCGAAGTGAGCGAGACCCTTCTGGGTCAGCCCGAAAACCCCCAGGCCGTCCGTGCCTGCCTGGACTGCTACCTCGCTTGCCAGCGTCAGGGCGATGCCAGTACGCGCACGCGCGGCATGGTGCGGGGCGGCGGAGCCAAGCCGTGGAAGCAAAAAGGAACCGGCCGCGCGCGCGCCGGATCCCGCCGGTCGCCCCTGTGGCGCGGCGGCGCCACACTCTTCGGTCCTTCCCCCCGCGACTACAACTATCGGGTCAACCGCAAAGTCCGGCGTCTGGCCTTCCTTTCGATCCTGAGCTCGCTCCAAAACGAAAAACGTCTCCGCATCCTGGACAAGATTGACATCGGCGAGCCCAAAACGCGAAACGTCCTCGCCCTGCGCGAACGCCTGAACATCGAACCGGGCAAAAAGGTCCTGATCCTGACCGAAGCCGTGGAGCCTGAACTCTGCCGTGCGGCAGCCAATTTGGGCCGGTCGCTACATCCGACCTGGGTCCTTCCCATGAACAACCTCAACGTCTTTGCGCTCCTCCACTGCGACTACCTGGTGCTGCCCTCGGCGGTCCTGAAAAAGATGGAAGAGGTTTACGCATGAGCAACCCATACGAAATCCTGGTCAAACCGGTCATCACCGAGAAGGCGACAAATCTCCAGTCGGGCGATGCGCCCCAATATACGTTCAGGGTACGCATTGATGCCAACAAGAACGAGATCAAAAAGGCCGTCGAAACGGCGTTCCGCGTGAAAGTCAAAAGCATCAACACCTGCCGCATGAAAGGCAAAACACGCCGCGTGCGCATTCAACTGGGCAAGCGGCCCGATTGGAAAAAAGCGTATGTCACCTTGCAGAAAGGGCAGAAGATCGAACTCTATTGATCCCGCAGGGGCGTGCGCCCGGCGGAAGCCAGAATAAGGAATTACGCAGCAATGGGGATTAAACTCTACAAACCAACAACGCCCGGCCGGCGCGGCATGAGCGTCTCGACCTTCGAAGAGCTGACCCGCGACCATGGCGAAAAAAGTCTCATGTGCGGCCTGCCCTCGACCGGCGGGCGCAACAACCGCGGCCGCATGACCGCGCGCCATCGCGGCGGGCGCCATGCGCGCTGCTATCGCGTCATTGACTTCCGCCGCGACAAAGACAACATCCCCGCCAAGGTCGCCAGCATCGAGTACGACCCAAACCGTTCGGCTCGCATTGCCTTGTTGCACTACGCCGACGGCGAGAAGCGATACATTCTGGCGCCCGTAGGACTGAAAGTCGGCCAGACGGTTCTCTCGGGCGAAAACGCCGAAATTACTGAAGGCAACGCCCTGCCTCTGCGCGCCATCCCGCTCGGAACCATTATCCACAACGTCGAAATGCAGCCGGGCAAGGGCGGCCAGCTCGCCAAGTCGGCCGGGTCGTTTGCCCAGCTGATTGCGCGCGAAGGCAAAATGGCGACCTTGCGGCTGCCGTCCGGTGAAATCCGCATGGTGCCCGTGGCCTGCAAGGCCACAATCGGCCAGGTCGGCAACGTGGACCATGAAAATATTTCGTTGGGCAAGGCGGGGCGCAATCGCTGGAAAGGCGTCCGTCCGGCCAGCCGCGCCGTCGCCAAAAACCCTGTGGACCATCCCATGGGAGGCGGCGAGGGCAAGAGCTCCGGCGGACGGCATCCCTGCACACCCTGGGGAAAAATCACGAAAGGCTTGAAAACGCGTAATCCGCGCAAACAATCGAAAAAACTGATCATCAAGCGAAGGAAGTAAAACAAGTCGGACCGTTCGGATCGAACCGAGGAGTTGTCAACCATGCCGCGATCCCTGAAAAAAGGACCTTACGTGGATGCCAAGCTGCTGCGCAAATTGCAGCAGTTGGAGGCCAGCGGCGAACGGCGGGTCATCAAGACCTGGTCGCGCCGAAGCATGGTCACCCCCCAAATGGTCGGCCATACCCTGGCCATCCACAACGGCAAAACGTTTATTCCCGTGTTCGTCAATGAGAACATGGTGGGGCATAAGCTGGGCGAGTTTGCGGCCACCCGCACGTTCCGTGCCCATGGCGGCAAAACCGCAAAGCCCACGTCGGTCAAGTGAGGCTCGACGCCCCGAAACCAAAAGAACTTTCTTCAGGATCGCCAGAGGGATAGATCGAAATGGCAGGCAAAAAACGGATCGTAGGCGAAATGGTCGGTAGGGCCAGCGCACGGTTCCAGCCGATGGGACCGCGCAAAATCCGCTACGTCGCGGACCTGATTCGGGGAAAAACCGTCGCCGAGGCGCAGGTCATCCTCTCGCTCTTGCACCGCCCCTCCGCTGTTCCCGTGGTCAAACGGCTTCTGACCTCGGCCGTGGCCAACTGCAATCATCCGGACGCCGACAGTCTGGTGATTGGCCGAATCTGGGCTGACGGCGGGCCGACCCTCAAGCGCTGGCGGCCCCGTGCATTCGGGCGCGCCAACCGCATTCGCAAACGGTCCTGTCATATTCATATCGAGTTGACCGAACCGGTCTAAGGCAACAAGGAGGCGCAGGAGAGTGGGTCAAAAAGTCCATCCGGTTGGATTTCGCCTGGGGATCACCAAACTCTGGGAGTCGCGCTGGTATGCCCGCAAGGACTACAGCAAACTGCTCCATGAGGACCTGTATATCCGCAAGGAGCTGAAGACCAAGTTCTATCACGCGGGCATCTCCCGCGTGGATATCGAGCGCGCGGCCAACCGGGCCAAGATCACCATCCACACGGCCCGGCCCGGGATCATCATCGGGCGCAAAGGCGCCGAAATCGAGCAACTGCGGCGCGACTTGCAGCAATCCACCGGACGACAGATCCTGATCAACATCGAGGAGATCGCCAAACCGGACCTCGACGCCCAGCTGGTGGCCGAAAGCGTGGCCTCCCAATTGCTGCGGCGCATTGGATTCCGGCGCGCAATGAAAAAAACCGTCCTTGCCGCCATGAAAGCGGGCGCTCAGGGCATCCGAATTGCCTGCCGCGGCCGGCTGGGCGGCTCCGAAATGTCGCGCGGCGAATGGTATCGCGAAGGCCGCGTTCCGCTCCATACCCTGCGAGCCGATATTGACTATGGCTTCACGGAAGCAAAAACCAAATACGGCCAGATCGGCGTGAAAGTGTGGATATTCAAAGGCGAGGTGTTTGAAAAGGCAACGCGTAAGGCTGCGCCTGCCGAGGAAACCGCAGAACCGGCCGAAGCGTAAAGGAGTCCAACAAGTCCGACGCGTCCGGTCTGTCCGACCCGTCCGACTTGTCCGACTTGTCTGACCAAACGAGGGCAACCGATGCTATTACCCAAGCGAGTCAAACATCGCAAAGTGCAAAAAGGCCGGCGACGCGGCATCGCGTGGCGGGGCTGCAACCTCAGCTTTGGCCGCTATGGCCTGAAAGCCCTGACCTGCGGCTGGGTCAGCAACCGCCAGATCGAGGCGGCGCGCGTGGCCGTCACGCGCCATATCAAACGCGGCGGCAAACTGTGGGTCAATATCTTCCCCGACAAGCCGCTGACGGTCAAACCCGCCGAAACCCGTATGGGCAAAGGCAAAGGCAATCCGGAGAAATGGGTGGCGGTCGTCAAACCCGGACGCGTCCTTCTGGAACTGGACGGCGTGCCCGAGGACATCGCGCGCGGCGCTCTCAACCGGGCGGCCCACAAACTGCCCGTCCGCACCAAGTTTGTCATGCGAACCGAAGGGGGACAAGCAGCATGACCCGACCGAGACAACTGCGCGAGATGACCGACGCCGATCTCAAGGCCAAAGTGGCTGAACTGCGCCAGAGCCTGTTCAACCTGCGCACGCGCGCAGCCACCAAGGACCTTTCCAACATCACCGCCATTCGACAGGAGCGGCGCGAACTGGCACGGGTGCTGACCATCCTGCGCCAAAGGGGGATCAAACAGTGAGCGGCAAGACGCAGGCAGTGCGTGGACAGCAGAAAATCCGGGTAGGACAAGTCGTCAGCGACCGCATGAACAAGACGCGGGTCGTGCTGATCGAGCGGTTTGTCGAACACCCTTTGTATAAAAAACACATCCGTCGCCGCAGCAAACTTTACGTGCACGACGAGAAAAACGAGTGCCATGTCGGCGACACGGTCAAAGTCATCGAAACCCGTCCCTTGAGCAAACTGAAACGCTGGCGGGTCTTGCAAATCGTCGCGCGAGCGAAGTAATCGCCGATTGAAATATCTTTGGAATTTGAACCCCAGGAAGAGCGGCCATGATCCAATCCTATACGATCCTTCAGGTTGCCGACAACACCGGCGCAAAGAAGCTGCGGTGCTTCAACATCCTCGGTGGCTCCAAACACCGCTATGCGCGAATTGGGGACATTGTGATGGCGTCCGTTCGCGAGGCCACGCCCGATGCCACTGTCAAAAAAGGATCGGTCGTGCGGGCCGTCATTGTCCGCACCCGCAAGGAACTCGGCCGCGAGGACGGCTCCTATGTCCGCTTCGACGACAACGCGGCGGTGATCATCAACGCACAGAAAGAACCGGTGGGAACGCGTATCTTTGGAGCCGTGGCACGCGAACTGCGCGCCAAGGAATTTATGAAGATTATCTCGCTGGCCCCGGAGGTCGTCTGAACAGCAGTTTGGTAAAGGCCGAACAAGAGCAAGGGCAAGAAGGATAACCCATCATGAAGTGTCGCATCAAAAAAGGCGATCTTGTCGCCGTTATCTCGGGCGACGACCGCGGCGTGCGCGGCCGCGTTCTGACGGTTTTTCCCCGCAAAGGCAAAGCCGTGGTCGAAAAAGTCAATATGGTCACCAAACATCGCCGCCGCCGGCAGGCCCAGGGCCCAGGCGGCTTGATCACACAGGAAGCCCCGATTGCCCTCTCCAAACTGATGCTGGTGGATCCGAAAACCAATGAGCCTGTCCGCGTGCGCATCGAACGCCAGGCCGACGGGACCGTCGTGCGCAAGAGCAAGAAAACAGGGAATGTGATCTGACTATGGCCAAGCCGGAAAAAACCGACGACAAAGCCGCCGACAAGAAAACGGCGGAAAAAAGTGCGGACGCCGAAACCGCCAAAAAAACCAAAGGCGCCGAGAAAACAGCAGCCAAAGGCAAAGACAAGGCCGAAGCCAAAGCCGACGCCAAAGCCGAAGAACCCGAAGTCCGCGAGCCGCTCCCCGAACCGCGTCTAAAGATTCGGTATCGGGAAGAAATCATCCCCGCGATGATGAAACGGTTCAACTACACCAATCGCAACCAGGTTCCGCGCCTCGAGAAAGTCGTTCTCAACATGGGAATCGGCGAGGCCTCGCGCGACATCAAAATGCTGGACGCCGCCGAGCGCGAACTGACCCTGATCGCCGGCCAGAAAGCGGTTCTGACGCGGGCGCGGCGCGCTATTTCCGCGTTCAAAATCCGCGCCGGCATGCCCGTCGGCTGCTTTGTTACCCTGCGCGGGCGCCGCATGTATGACTTTCTCGACCGGCTGATCAACATTGCCATCCCGCGCATCCGCGACTTTCGAGGCCTGCCGGCCAAGTCCTTCGACGGGCGCGGCAGCCATAGCATGGGAATCCGCGAACACCTGATTTTTATGGAACTCGACTATAATAAAGTGTCCACGGTGCGCGGAATGAACATTACGACCGTAACGACGGCACGGACCGACGAAGAAGCGCGCGAACTCCTGCGCTTGTTCGGCATGCCCTTCCGCGAAGGGTAAGCCGGCCGGCCCTTGTGTCGGACCTGTCCGGCCTGTTCGACTTGTCCGACCCGTCCGACCAGTTTGAACGAGGTGAGCTCGATGGCTCGATTGTGCCTAAAGGTGAAAGCAAAACGGACGCCGAAATTTTCAGTGCGCCGCTATAATCGCTGCCCTCTGTGCGGGCGGGCGCGCGGCTACCTGCGCCGGTTCGATATGTGCCGCCTGTGTTTTCGCAGCCTGGCCAGCAAGGGGCAGATTCCCGGCGTAATGAAAGCCTCATGGTAGAAGGGCGGGCCGCCGCCGCACCGGACCAGTCGGCTCTGGCCCAACATCGAAGAGAGGACCAAATATAAACCATGACGATGACCGATCCCATCGCGGACATGCTGACGCGAATCCGCAATGCCAATCAGGCGCGCCACGAGGTGGTCGAGATGCCCTCTTCGCGAATGAAAATCGCCATTGCGAAAATCCTCAAAGAAGAGGGTTACATCAAGTATTTCAAAACCGTGCGCACCCGCAAACACGGCATGCTCAAGATTTTCCTTCGCTATGGAACCGGTCGCGAGCGCGTGATCACCGGCATCGAACGCGTCAGCTGCCCCGGCCTGCGCCGATACGCCGGCAAGGACTCGATCCCCACGGTCCTGGGCGGCATGGGCATTACCATTGTGTCCACGTCCAAGGGCGTTATGACCGGACAGGCCGCCCGGCGGATGGGGCTCGGCGGCGAAATCATCTGCCGCGTCTGGTAGGAGACTGCGGGGCAAGGGCTCAGGCAGGCTGGAAAGCCCGCCTCGCGAAGAGGAGAAGACAACGTGTCGCGTTTTGCCAAAGTTCCCATTGCGATTCCCAGCGGCGTCAGCGTGCAAATCGAAGGCGGCCGCATTCAAGTCAAAGGCCCCAAAGGCCAGTTGGAAATGCCCATTCCCCCGACCATTCGGGTGGCCCGGAACGAAAATGCCCTGCGGGTCGAGCGGCCCAACGATGAGAAGCAAAGCAAAGCGCTTCACGGACTGGCTCATCGCTTGATTACCAACATGATTGTCGGCGTGACCAGGGGATTCACCAAAGCCCTCGAAATTCAGGGCGTCGGCTATCGCGCGCAGGCGCAGGGCGACAAGCTGGAACTGGTGCTGGGATACAGCCATCCCGTGACGTACATGGTGCCCAAAGGCATCAAGGTCGAAACTCCGCAGCCCACGCAAATTATCGTCAGCGGCATTGACAAACAGCAGGTCGGCCAGGTGGCCGCGGAAATCCGCGCCTATCGGCCGCCGGAACCGTATAAAGGCAAAGGCATACGCTATGTCGGCGAGTATGTGCGCCGCAAGGTCGGCAAGACCGCTACGGGTGCCAAGTCCGCCTAACCCGCCGGCGTTCAGTAGGCATCGAGGTTGAACGACAGAAAGGCAATCGAGCATGGCTCTGGATCGAAAACAAGCGTTGAAACGCAGGCACTTACGGATTCGAAAAAAAATCAGCGGCACCGCCGAACGGCCGCGTTTGTGCTTCCATAAGTCCCTGCGCCATCTCTATGCCCAGCTGGTGGACGACACATCCCAGAAGACGTTGCTCGCGTTGACCACCAATCGCAAGGCCCTCAAGGAAGCAGCCTCCCGGAAATCCTTTCGCAATAAGCAATGGGCTGCGCGCCTGGGCAAGGAACTGGGCGAACTGGCCGTCCAGAAAGGCATTCGACAGGTGGTGTTTGACCGTGGAGGCTATCTCTATCACGGATGCGTAAAGAGCTTTGCCGACGCCGCTCGTGCGGCGGGTTTGCAGTTCTAACGAAAAGGATGGACCAGTGACGATGGACGGCACCGAACGCGAAGAAAGAACTACCGACCGCGAAGCCACCGAAATCCTGGAGCAAGCGCGCGTTCCCCTTGACGATCAGCGGATTGATCCCTCGACGCTCGAGCTGCGCGAGGAGGTCATCTTCCTCAACCGCGTGGCGAAAGTTGTCAAAGGCGGACGCCGCTTCAGCTTCAACGCCCTGGTGGCCGTCGGCGACGGCAATGGCCACGTGGGTCTGGGCTTCGGCAAAGCTAACGAAGTGCCCGAGGCCATCTCCAAAGCCGTCGAAAAAGGCAAAAAGAACCTGTTCCGCGTCCCCCTGATCGGCCGCACCATCCCCCATGAGGTGGTCGGATATTTCGGAGCGGCAAAAGTACTTCTGAAGCCGGCCTCCCAGGGAACCGGTCTGATTGCCGGTCCGGCTGTGCGCGCCGTCCTCCAGCTGGCTGGCATTCAAGACGCCCTGACTAAAAGTCTGGGGGCCGACAATCTTCTCAATGTCGCCAAAGCGACCGAGCATGCCCTGCGCAGCTTGAAAAAACCGGAAGTCATCGCGCGGCTTCGCGGCAAAACAATCGAGGCCATGCTGGGGCCCAAGCGGGCCGCCCTTCTGGCCGAAACACTGGAGCTGCAGGCAAAGAGCGAGGCCCGTCCGCCGGCGCTTGCCGCCGCGGAATCCAGGCCCCTGGCCGACGACATACCGGAAAGCGATGATACGGACAGCGAGGATGAAGAGTGAGCGATAGGACTCGGACGCCAGGACGCCTGCGCCGGCAGGCTTGAGTTCCGAATCCCAGTATATCACGGGTGCGTGTCAAAGTGAGCAAGATCAAAGTGACATGGGTCCGCAGCACCATCAACCGCAAGGCGCGGCACAAGCGAACCATTCGGGCGCTGGGCCTCCATCGCCTGCACGAATCGGTTATCCATGAGGCCACGCCGCAGGTGCTGGGGATGATCGAGCAAATCCGCTACCTGGTGGAAGTGGAAGAGGTGAAGTCATGAGAATGGAAACGTTGCCCGGCGACCGGGGGAAACGTCAGAAGCCGATCCGGAAAGGCCGCGGACGCGGTACCGGCAAAGGCCAGACGGCCGGTCGCGGCACGAAAGGCTTTCATGCGCGCACGGGCAGCAATACGCGCCCCGGCGACGAAGGCGGCCAGATGCCTCTGGCCCGTCGTCTGCCCAAACGCGGCTTTACCCAGCCCGACCACATCGTCTATTGCCCGGTCAATCTGGGCGACCTGGATAAACGGTTTGAAGCGGGCGCCGAAGTGGGCCCGGAGGCCCTGCTGGCTGCCCGTCTGGTGCGCAGGAAACGCGGACAGATCAAAATCCTGGCCGCGGGCGAACTGACCAAGCCGCTTCGCGTGCGCGCGCATGCTTTCTCTGCATCAGCCCGGCGGAAAATCCTCGAAGCCGGCGGCAGCTGCGAGACCCTCTGAAGCACAAACTGGTCCTATGGGGTTCGCCCGGTTTGTTTGAACCCCGCGGAGTAAAAAGGAACAACCCATGCTCGGCCTGATGGCAAACATGTTCAAGATTCCGGATCTTCGGAAGAAGATCTTTTATACGTTGATGATCGTTGCCATCTACCGGGTGGGCGCGCACGTGCCGGTGCCCTTCATAGACGGCAAGGCCATGCGCGAGTTCTGGGCCAGCGCCACCGGCGGGGCGGGCGGGGGACTCCTCAACATGGTGGACATGTTCTCCGGCCGCGCCTTCCGCCAAATGACTATCTTCGCGCTCGGCATCATGCCTTACATCAGCGCTTCGATCATCCTCCAATTGCTGACCGTCGTTTGGCCGTGGCTGGAAAAAATCTCCAAAGAAGGCGAGGCCGGCCGTAAGAAAATCAACCAATACACCCGCTATGGAACGGTGCTCCTGGCGGCCTTCCAGTCCATGGGCGTTGCCCTTTTTCTGCTCGGCCATAATCTGACCCTCCTGCCCCATCATCGCTTTCTGTTCATCTTTACAACCATCCTGGCCATAACCGCCGGCACCTGCTTCATCATGTGGCTGGGCGAACGCATCAGCGACAAGGGGATCGGCAACGGCATCTCGATCATTATTGCCGTCGGCATCATCGCCGGCTATCCGTATAGCGTCGGCACAGCCATCCAGGCGGTCCAGGCGGGCATGCGGCCCATCACGATTCCCATTATTCTCATTCTGTTTGTGGTGATCTCGGTCTTGATTATCTACATGCAGTTGGGGTCGCGGAAAATCCCTATCCAACATGCCAAGCGGGTCGTCGGCCGGCGCATGATGTCGGGCAGCACCACTCATCTGCCGCTCAAAGTCAATACGGCCGGGGTCATTCCGGTGATCTTCTCGTCGGCCATCATGACGTTTCCGACGTTTGTTCTGGGCGGTTTCATTCGGGGCGGCGAGGGGTTTTTCAACTGGCTGGGCGAACTGTTCTCGATGACCTCGCGGTTCAACCCCTACGACTACTTCGATATGGAATACGGCGGGATTTTTCCCCTCTTGAAAAACATTAACCTCTACCACGTCATTTACGCAGTTCTTACCATCTTCTTCTGCTATTTCTATACGGCGGTTACGTTCAATCCGACCGATATTGCCGATAACCTGAAGAAGTCGGGCAGTTTTATTCCCGGACGCCGCCCGGGCAAGGCGACCTCCGAGTATATTGACTTTGTGTTGACCCGCATCACTCTGGTCGGCGCGTTCTTTCTTGTCGCCATCGCCTTGCTGCCCCAGTTCATCTCGATCGCCTACAATGTCCCCTGGGCTTTCACCGACGTGGTCGGCGGGACGGGCCTGCTGATCGTCGTCGGGGTGTTGCTCGACACAATGAAGCAAATCGAGTCGCAGCTTCTCATGCGGCACTACGAGGGATTCAAGTGGCGGCGGGCGCGGGCGGGGCGCTAGAGGGCGCCGGAAAGGATCGGCCCCATTCTCCCCCCTCAGCAACCGGAGGCTTTCGGAGATACGAAGGATGCAGGCATTGATTCTTTTTGGGCCGCCCGGCTCGGGCAAAGGCACCCAGGCAGCGCGGCTGGTCGAACGATACGGCTGGGCCCATCTGGCCACGGGCGACATGTTCCGCGAGGCGTTGAGCCGCAACGACCCGGTGGCCGTCGAGGCGCAAGACTTGATGAAAGCGGGCCGGCTAGTGCCCGACGAACTGGTGGGCCGGATGGTGAGGGCCAAGCTGCAGCAGTTGAAAAACGAAGGACGGTGGGACGGCATTATCTTTGACGGCTACCCGCGCAACGTGGCCCAGGTCGGCCACCTCGATGCTATTCTGACGGAATGTGGAATCGCTTTGGCAGGAGTCGTGGCGCTGGAGGTCGAAGATGAGTTGTTGGTCAAGCGATTGGCCGGCCGCTGCTCCTGTCCGACCTGCGGGAAGACTTACAACATCCATTTCGACCCGCCCAGGACCGCCGGACGGTGCGACACGGACGGCAGTACGCTGGTTTGCCGGCTCGACGACAACGAGCAGACGATTCGCGAGCGGTTGCGCGTCTATCGCGAGCAAACCCGGCCGGTCATAGAGGTTTATCGCGGGCGGGGACAACTGGCGGTCGTTCCCGGGTCCGACGGGCCGCAGCCGGTCTTCGAGCGCCTGACCGCGATCGTGGACCCATGGACTGGTCGCCATGACCGGTGAAAGGATACCTGTCTATAGTCCTCGCGAAATCGAAAGCATACGCGAGGCCGGCCGGCTGGTCAGCCGGGTGTTGGAAGAAATCGGACGCATGGTTCGGCCGGGAGTGACCACGGCGGAAATGGACCGCGAGGCACGGCGCATCATCGAAGCGATGGGAGCCAAGCCGGCCTTCCCGGAAGTCCGCCAATATCCGGCGACGCTCTGTACCTCGATCAACGAAGAGGTTGTGCACGGCATCCCTTCCGACCGCAAATTGCAGGAAGGCGATATTATCAGCATCGATTGCGGACTGAGCAAAGGGGGGTTTTACGCCGACAAATGCATCACGTGGGCTGTCGGACGCGTCTCCGAGGAAGCGCAGCGCCTGATAGACGTGACCCGCCGAGCCCTGGACGCGGCGATTGCGGAAATGCGCGAAGGCGTCCATCTGGGCGATGTTTGCGCGGCCATTCAGCGGACTGCCGAAAGCGCCGGCATGTCGGTCGTGCGCGACTACACGGGACACGGCATTGGGCGGCGGCTGCATGAGCCGCCCCAAATTCCCAATCGGGGCACTCCTGGCGAAGGACCGCGGCTGCGGCGTGGGATGGTTCTGGCCCTCGAACCGATGATCAATTTGGGAACCTGGCAGGTCAAGGTGCTGAGCGACAATTGGACTGTAGTGACGTTGGATCGGCGGATGTCGGCACATTTTGAGCATACTGTGGCGGTTACCCGGGACGGGGCCGACATATTGACCCTGTGTGAATGAGAATCCGGAGCCGGACGCTTCACTTTTCGCAAATGGAGAATGAATTAACGCTTGACGACGGAATTTGAGGAAAAGAAATTCTAAATTTTGTGCCCGGTAAGGGAAGCGGCGGTTTTTTGCTAAAAATTGCCTATGGGGTGTGCGCAAGCCGCCCAATTCAGGACAAAGATCGGGCGAAGCGACAAGCATGGCCAAGGAAAAAGCCATCGAAGTCGAAGGTACGGTCGTCGAGACTCTCCCCAACGCAATGTTTCGCGTTGACCTGGACAATGGCTTGAAGGTGTTGGCGCACATATCGGGCAAGATGCGGATGAACTTCATTCGAATCATGCCGGGAGACAAGGTAAAAGTCGAGCTGTCTCCGTATGATTTAACGCGGGGACGCATCGTATATCGGGCGAGGCGATAGACCGCAGCCCGGCCGCGTGCCGGGCAGGGGAGAGCGCCAGAGGAAAGCAGGGGAGTAGCGCGGTTATGAAAGTGCGAGCATCCGTAAAACCCATTTGCAAGAAATGCAAGATCATCCGCCGGCGGGGGGTTCTGCGCGTGATCTGCGAGAACCCGCGCCATAAACAGCGCCAAGGATAAGCCGTTTTTTACAACCCGGTCGAATCCGCCGGAGCACCGACCACAAGGTCTAGAAGGGGGAAGAAAAGTTGGCACGTGTAGCGGGAATAGATTTGCCGCGCGACAAGCGCGTCGAGATTGGGTTGACCTATGTATTCGGCGTCGGACGCACGTTGTCCAATCGTATATTGAAACAGGCGGGAGTCAACCCGGATACCCGCGTGCGCGATCTGACCGAAGCCGAGGTCAGCCGCATCAACGCCATCATCGCCGCCAACTACAAGGTCGAGGGCGACCTGCGCCGCGAGATTAACCAGAATATCAAACGCTTGATGGATATCGGATGCTATCGCGGCTTGCGTCATCGCAAAGGACTGCCTGTGCGCGGCCAGCGCACCCGCACCAACGCGCGCACCCGCAAAGGACCCGCCAAAACCGTCGGCGTGCGAAAGAAAGAAGAAAAGTAATCCGAGCAGGATCAGAACGGATGCGGCGAACCTAGCCGCCGGGCTGTTCTGTCGCTAATACAAAATAAAGGACTCGATGCGAATGGCCAAGGAACCTGAAACGCAACAAGCGCCGCCAGCCGAGGGTGAAGTCAAGACCCCCGCTGCCAAAAAAAAGAAAATCAAACGCAATATCGCCAAGGCGATTGTGCACCTCAAGGCGTCCTTTAACAATACCATTGTAACCATTACCGACGAACGCGGAAACACCATTTCGTGGGCGAGCGCCGGAACCGCCGGGTTCAAAGGCTCCCGCAAGAGTACGCCCTATGCCGCCCAGATGGCGGCGGAAAAGGCCGCTAAAAGCGCGATGGATCAGGGCGTCAAGCGCGTCGAGGTCCACGTCAAAGGCCCCGGCCCCGGACGCGAGTCCGCCATTCGCCAGCTCCAGGCCGCCGGTCTGGAAATCACGGTTATCCGCGATGTCACACCGATTCCCCATAACGGCTGCCGTCCGCCGAAACGACGGCGCGTGTAAGTCAGAGGAGGAAACCAGCACGTGGCACGTTATCGAGGTCCCGCATGCAAACGATGCCGGCGCGAAGGCGAGAAGCTCTATCTCAAGGGCGAGCGATGTGCAGGGCCCAAGTGCGGCGTCGAACGCCGCCAATATGCGCCCGGTGAACACGGCCAGAGCCGGCAGAAGCTTTCCACCTATGGCAAACAGCTGCGGGAAAAGCAAAAAGCCAAGGCCATCTATGGTCTGCTCGAAGCGCAATTCCGCCGCTATTTCCACATGGCCGAGCGATTTCGGGGCATGACGGGCACCATTCTGCTCCAGCTGCTCGAACGGCGGCTGGACAATCTGATCTACCGGCTTGGCTTCGCGCCGTCGCGCCGCGCCGCCCGCCAGCTGGTCAGCCACGGCCATGTGCGCGTGAACGGCCGCAAGGTGGACATCCCTTCCTATCTCGTTCGACCCGGCGAGGAAATTTCGCTAACCGACGACATGAAGACCAATCCCATCGTGGCCGCCGGTCTGGCCGCCGCGGAAAAGCGCGAGAAACTGTCCTGGCTGGCTTGTTCGCCGGAAACCCTGTCGGGCCGGATGCTCAACGTGCCCACTCGCGAGGAGATTCCTCTCCTGCTGAACGAACAGATGATCGTTGAACTCTACTCGAAGTAAGAGGGAATGGCCGTCGGGGCCGCCGCGGCCCCCGCCGATCGGATATACGCCGCCCCTACAACGCCAACGTCACGAGACGCAATGGGATATCTCGGACGGAGGGAAAACAAGAATGGAACTCAAACCTCTGGTTTCACCGCGAAGTTTGGTGCCCGACCGCGCAACGCTGACGCGCGAATACGGCAAATTCACCGCCGAGCCGTTTGAACGCGGCTACGGCCGCACCATCGGGAATTCGCTGCGCCGCATTCTCCTGTCGTCCATCCAGGGCGCCGCGGTCACCTCCTATCAGATCGAAAACGTCAAACACGAATTCTCCCACATTCCCGGCGTGAAGGAGGACGTCACCGACATCACGCTGAACCTGAAAAGTCTCATCGTCAAACTGACCGATGCCACCGAAGGGACACTCTACCTCAATGCGAAAGGCCCGATGGTGGTGCGCGCCGGCGATTTCCAGATGGAACCCCAGGTGGCCATCCTCAACCCCGGCCAGCATATCGCCACGCTGGACGTCGGGGCCTCGTTGGTCATGGAAGTCACCGTCCGCCAGGGCCGCGGCTATCAGCCCGCCCCGCGCGAGGAACAGGAACGCGAAGCCATCGGCGTCATTCCCGTGGACGCCGCCTTCTCGCCGATCCGCAATGTGCGCTACCACGTCGAGAACGCCCGCGTCGGCCAGGAGACCGAGTATGACCGCCTGATCCTCGAAGTGTGGACGAACGGCAGCGTCGCGCCCGACGAGGCGATCTCCTTTGCCGCGCGCATTCTCAAAGACTACATGGACCTGTTCATTACCATCGAGGACCAAACGCGCCAGGTGCAGGAACTGGCCGAGGAAGAAGAGGAAATCAGTCCGATCGCGGCCCTGCAGGAGAAACTCGACAAGAGCATCGAGGAACTGGAGCTGTCGGTGCGCTCGTACAACTGCCTCGAAGCCGCCGGCATCAAGACCATTCGCGACCTGGTGCAGAAAACCGAGACCGATATGCTCAAGTATCGCAACTTCGGACGCAAGTCGCTCAATGAAATTAAAGCCATTCTCAAGGACATGGGTCTGCAATTCAACATGAAGATTGACCCCTCTACCGGGCTGCCGGTTGTGCTGCCCGATCAGTCCTGATCGTTCACGCAGGGAGCAAACCCGATGCGCCACCGGAATATCCGTTCGCGACTGAATCGAACCAGCGAGCATCGCCTCGCGCTCATGCGCAATCTTGCCGAAGCGCTGATCGAACGCGAGCGCATCCAGACAACGGCCGCCAAGGCCAAACAGTTGCGCGCGTTCGTCGAGCCGCTGGTCACTCTCGGACGCGAGGGCACTCTGACCGCGCGCCGTCTGGCTTTCAGCCGCCTGGGGAAAAAGAAAGCCGTTCACAAACTGTTCACCGTTCTAGGGCCCCGCTTCAAAGACCGCAACGGCGGCTACACCCGCGTGGTGAAAGCCGGCGTGCGGGCGGGCGACGGCGCCCAGATGGCCTATATTGAATTCGTCGAACGAACCGTTGTCGAACCGAAGGAAAAGAAACCCAAAGACGCCCGGCAACGCATGCGCGAGCGGATGCGCGAACTGCAGCGCGCACGCGCGCGCATGTAGCCGCCCTTGTCCAGCCGGGCCAGGACTGCAAGAGCAGCGACCGGCGGGTTTGTGGGCGGCCCGTGTTGAACCCCTGCCGGTGCTCAAATCAGTTTTTACTTTACACCGATGCCGGCAGCACGGTAGATGTTCACTCGTGTGGGTGATTAGCTCAGTCGGCTAGAGCGCTGCCCTCACATGGCAGAGGTCGGGGGTTCAACTCCCTCATCACCCACCAACAAAAAGTTTAGGGCGGGGTTCCAGTTATCGAGTCAACATCCGGTATCGGACGCCCAGATTCTATCCCCCTTCGCAATCCGAGAACGGCAAAGCGGCAGCAGGGCTGCCGCACTCCAAGAGTTTTGCTGCGCAGACGGGTGATTCTGCAAAAAGGGATGCTTTTGCTTTGGACTGCGGCAGCCATGCTGCCGCTTTTCCCCGACATAAAAGCGAGCATACTCAGTTGAGATGGTCTGGCCGAAGCGTTGATGTAAGTAAGAGATACTCTGGAATAAGAATTATTCTGATTAAGGAAAATGAAAAGAAAAAAATTCATTCTGGAGTTTGCTTCCACCATCGCCGCCGGCCACGAGCTCGATTCAGGCATCGGATGCATACCCCGCGCACTTCCACCTGTATGCGCTCCACTGTTCCCATCGTGCGCACCGTGGCCGGCACACGCAAACGACCGGCTCCACTCACACGGCAGTCCATGATGCGATTGCATTTGACGCATACAAAATGATCGTGGCGTTCGGGGGCGGGGTCATAGCGAACGCAGCTGGCCGAGGAAAAAACGCGGGCAATGACCCCATGTTGGTCAAACGCGGCCAGAGTTCGATACACGGTGTCGAGGGAGACGGTGGGCAGGCGGCGCAGCACGCGCTGGTGGATTTGTTCGGCGGACGGGTGATCCTTCGCCTGCAGCATTTCGCGCAAAATTTCGAGGCGCTGATGCGTTGCCTTCAACCCTGCGCGGCGGCAAATGTCTCGGAGTGTGTCCATTTCTCCTAAGCCTCTTCCATCTTATCTCAGCCCACGTCCATGTTCGGCTGATTCCGATACCTTTTCTGCGGTCGAACAACCGTCCGGAAAGAAGCACCCTCTTAGCGAGGAAGAGCAATCCAACGGTCGCCGCCAGGGTTCGGCATTCTTTTTGCCAAAACGAACCTATTCTGGTTCGGATGCGGCCCGCGTTGTAACAAGTCAGCGATTGCGTTTTGGCCTTTCAAGAAAAAAGGAAGTCCGCGGCGGGGAACTCGGCATTCCATAGCGCTGCGCGATGTCCCGGCACCCGGACTTCCCCGATTGCCTCTTACAGGGCCCGCATGAACTCGACCAGGTCCTTTTTCTCCTGCTCCGAAAGATCGAGACCTTGAATCAGATTAAAGAATTCGACGGTGTCTTCGAGCGTGAGCAGACGGCCGTCGTGCAGATACGGCGGCGAGTCCTTGATGCCGCGCAGCGGGAACGTCTTGATCGGCCCGTCGGCCGACGCCCACCGACCATTCACCTCCTGAGGCTTGAAGAAACGCTCGGCCTTCAGGTTGTGCATCAGGTTGTCGGTGTAATAGGGCGCCGGATGGCAAACGGCACATTGGGCCTTGCCGAAAAAGATTGCCTCGCCGCGCATCTCAGCTTCCGTCGCCTTCTTTGGATCGAGGCGGCCGTACAGGTTGAGCTTGGGCGCAGGCGGAAAATCCAGCAGCGACTGGAACTCGGCCATGAAATGCACCTGGCTGCCGCGTTCGAGAATGTTGACGCCTTTTTTCGTGGCGATAACCGGATCGCCGTCGAAGTAGGCAGCGCGCTGCTCGAATTCCGTGAAATCTTCGATGGACTTCAGCGCGCGCTGCGACCCGAACAACCGCTGGATGTTCACCCCGCGCAGCGGCGGAATGTCGAGGCGATGGCGAAACGCCTGCGGGCGAATGTCCCCGACCAGATGCGTAGCGCCGTTCGAGTGTCCGTTGACATGACAGTCGAAGCAGGTAACGCCCCGGTGCGGCAGCTCGGAGCGACGGTCCTCGGTCATGTTGAACTGCTGCTGCGGAAAGGGGGTAACCAGAAGCCGCAAGCCTTCGAGCTGTTTGGGATTGAGGATCCCATTGAACAGCTCGTAGTAGTTCATGATGGTGACCACCTTGCCCTGCGACACATCGCCCAGGTCCGGCCGCGTGGTCAGATAGATCGGCGGCGGATACTCGGGGAGCAGGTGATCCGGAAGATCCAGGTCGAGGTCAAAGCGGGTGAGGTCGCGTCCCTCCTGCTTTTTGATTTCCTCGATGTGAAACTTGGGAAAGACCATTCCACCCTCTGGATGATTCGGATGAGGCAGCGGCAGAAAGCCCTTCGGCCACAAACCTTTGTCCCGAATCTCTTCCGGCGTCATGGCGCTCAACTGCTGCCACGTTACGCCCTTCGGCAGCTTCACCCGCACGCCTTCCTGGACGGCGCGGCGCCCGGCCGACATCATCAGGCCCGACGGCCGGTCGCTGAGGTCATACCGCTCCTCGAGCAACGCCATCTGGCGTTTCATCACTTCCGGCTTGGCGGCTTTCATTCGAGCCATGGTGGCGGCGAATTCTTCCTGAATTACCACGGGCGAATAGCTCGATGGTTTGCCGCCGGGCTGACCGGCTTGTACAGCAGCGCACACCACCATGCAGGCGCCGAGGAGGCTCAGCCCGACACCGAAAGCCTTTGCTCTTGCACGCAACATGTTCGTTCCTCCCTTCGTTTCTGTTTTGCCCGGCCCGAGACAGCCTTCACGCCTGCATGGCGGTTTGTCTCATTGCCGGCGGTTGGTCAGTCGCGATGCAGCATCCCCCCTTTGCCCTCGAGTGATTGCAGACGCTCTTTTCAATATCTGCGCATTGTAACTATTTTCAAACCAATCCTAATTAAGAATAATTCCACAATAGCGCTCGTCTGTCAATCTCTTTTTTGTCTTTCCACGGGCTTGCAGAAAATGCATGGAATTTATGCTTTAGCCTGCCGAATGCAGTTTACCCCTCAGTGTGCTCTATCCTGCGGATGCATCAGGGACGCGGCTGTTTTGCGCCGGCAGTCGGTAAGGAGATTCACCGAGGTGTGGCCTAAGAGGGCAAATTAAAGTTTGACCTAAGAGCGGCAAACTGAAATTTGAACTACCAGCCGAGTTGAACAGCGAATCCTAGGGCGAATGGGTCTTTTGGGTTGATTGTTGACTGCGGAGGGCGCATCAGTCTTTTCGGGCGGCAAAAGGGGGATAAAAGATACTTCCGCCGCCAATCCCACACCCACCGAGGCTGCCATGAATGCTCCACCTGCCGTACTGCAAGTATCCTGTGTCCAGTTGCACTGGGCCAAGGACATCGAGGAAAATGTCTCCAGGCACCGCGACTATCTGGCCCGCGCACGCAGCGAAGGCTCCGACATAGTTCTCTTTCCCGAAGCCAGCCTGACGGGCTATGATTTTGACTATATCCGGGCCACGCCGGAAAAGGCTGTCGTGCAGGCCCTCGACGAGATCGCCCGCTGTGCCGCTGACCTCTCGCTCTATGCGATTGTCGGCAGCCTTCAGCGCCGCAGCGCCCAACGCTTCCTCAACCTGGCCCATGTCATCTCGCCCCGCGGCAAAGTCGTTTACGAATACGCCAAGGTGCAATTGGCCGGGCGCCTCGAACGCAAATACTGCCGTCCGGGCGACAAGGTCGCCCTGTTCAAGGTGAAAGGCTGTCTGTGCACGCTGATCATTTGCCGCGACGGCCGCCATCCCGAACTCTACCGTCTTCCGGCCATGGCAGGCGCGCGTGTGATCTTCCATCCGGCCTCCGGAAGCGAGCGGATCGAGGGCGTGGCGTGGAAGCAAATAGCCGGTCGCGCCACACATCCGGCCGGACCAACCACGCATGTATTCCACTGTGTGGCCAATACGGTCGGGCAGTCGCGCGATGGCTCGATGACGTCGCCGGGCGGCTCGTTTATCAAGGACCCCACCGGTTTGTCGCTGGCCGAGGCCGGCGCCTGTCACGAGGAGATGATTACAGCACGGCTCAGCCTCGAACGCGCGACGGGCCGTTTCGCGCTGTCGAGCCTGATGCATCCGCGCTTTCTTCGTCCGTTCTGGAAACAGATGATTGCCGCCGTGCGCGCCCGCGCCAAAGACCCCTCGCCGCTGTAGCCGCTCCTGCAGGGGCGCCAAACCCATGTGCGCGGGCGGTTCTTCGCCGCAGCATGGTCGGTGCGCCGCGCCAGGTCAGACATGCCTCAACCCGTGGCCGCACAGTATGTTCCTTTGTGAATCTTGAAAATCATGCCCAGCACTCAACCGCCCAATTCCGACAAGCAAGGAAACGCACGCGTGACGGGCAGGGACTGCAACCTGCCCTTACGCCCACGGGTCGCGATCGGTCGCATTCGAAGTCGGGAATTTCTGCGAGCGGATGATGTCGCCGCCGGAGACCGTTCCATTGGTCGGGTCGTAGCGGACGGAGGGGTTCCACAGGCGGTCGGGCCCGACGCATTGCAGCCGCCACGCGCCGCTCCATTCTTCGGCTTCGGGGGGATAGCGCCGCTGCAGCAGGGGGAAGGTCTGGGCCTTTTCGATCAATTCGGGGATGTTCTCATAACCATAACGCCGCCAAATGTTGTGGGGGAACAGCGCCGCCTTGTCCCAGTTGCCGCCGAAGGGGCAATGCAGGTCGGCGGTCGAAAGATAGGCGACCGGTGTGCTGAGACTGTTGGGCAGATACCACCATTTCAGGTCAGCGCCCTGCAAAGGTGCGACGCCGCCGGTGAATCCGGGCTCCAGCATGGTCGGATAAGCGTTCTGATCGAGGCGGTAGGCCTCGATGGCCAGCGCGGCCGACCGCAAGTCGGAGTAGGCGCGGGCGATTTTGGCGCGCACGGAGGCTTCCAAAAAGTTAGGCACTGCAATGCCTGCAAGCACGGCGATGATCGCCACGACAATCAGCAATTCGATCAGGGTAAAGGCGCAAGGCGTCCTTTGATAGTTTTTTGTGGTCATTCCTTGGGTTGGCCTTTCTCCCTCCGCCTTTCTTTTTGCTTTTTCCAATGCCAGCCTATTGATGCTTCGATCTGTCCCTCTACAGCGTGGGAAAATACGGCAAACCGAAGCTTGAACTCCATGCGGTATGCAGTGCGAACGAACTTCCGTCGAATCCGAATTGAAGGGCCATCAAACAGTGTTGGCTTTTTTCTCCGGCTCGCGGAAGAAGACCAGGAAAGCCACGGCGCACAAAATGGTCACCACCAAAGGCACAGCGAACACACCGCGATAATTCACCACGCCGTTGGTGGTAAACAGGTCGCGTACCCATCCGGCCAGGTAACTCCCGACAATGCTGCCGATGCCGAGGACGAATACTGCCCAGAGGCTCTGGACGGAAGCCCGAATATCGGGCGGAGAGACTCGGTCGGAGTAAATCTGGCCGACCACGAAGAAAAACACGTAGCAAAAACCGTGAATGGGCAGCGAGCCGACAACCAGCCCCCACGGCTGGCCGATTACAAACACTGCATACCGAATCGGCCAGGCCAGAACGCCCAGCACCAGGCACATCCGCACGCCCAGTCGGGGCAGGAGCAGCGGCAGCAGAATGACCATCGTGAAAATTTCGCCGATTTGCGCCGTGGTCATCCAGCCGGGGACGTCTGCCGACGGCACGCCGATGACTTCGAGAAACGGCGCGGTCAAAATGTAGTAAAACCACAGCTCCGTGGTCACGATGAATGAAATCACCATGAAGGCGGCAAAATTCGGATCGCGCAGCATCCGAAAGGCCTTCACGAAGGCCAACGCTTCGACGCCTTCGCGCTTGGGCGGCGTATGGGGAAGCAGGGCACAGAACACGCCCATCAGGAGCGAAAAGGCCGAGGCCAGAAGCAGACTGTCGGTCGGACCGCTCTTTCCGAGAACCTTAACCAGACTGCCTCCGACGGCGTGCGACAGCGCGGCATACCAACCGGTGCCGGCTTTGGCGGCCTCGGCGGCAGCGCCGGCCAGCGCCTCGCTTTCCTGACGCCACCATGTCAGGGCCAGTCCGGCGGCAATCCATCCAAGTGTTCCCCAGACGCGGATGGCGCCGAATTCTTTCTCGACATTTTTCAAGTGGCGAAACGACACCGCATTGGTCAGCGGCAGCGTCGGGCCGTAGAGAATCGAGAAGGCAAACATCAAGCCGGTCAGAATCCAGAAGGCCTGATCGGGATTGGTCTTGAACATCGCGGCGTAATCCATGCCGGCGGCAAGGTAGAGGATTACGGCGCCCAGCAAGTGCGCGCCGGCCAGCAGCCACTGGGCCGGCATATAGCGGTCGGCCAGCTGTCCGCCGGTTACGGGCGAGAGCAAAATGCCCAGCGGCAAAAGACAATAGATCAAACCGATCATCTTCCCGGTGAAACCGACGGCGCCAAGATAGGCTGACAGCACCGGCATCCAGGCGCCCCAGATTGCATACTGCAGGAACATCATGATGCATAGCCGCACATAGAGACCGATCTTCATTGGCCGCCTCCTGAAAGCGAAGGTCTAATTCCGTGCGCACGCCCGCTCACGGTGTTGCTTCCGTTTCGGGCGAATCCTGTCCCCTCGATTTTAGCCCCGCAAGCAAAATTATCCCGATTTTTTCCATACCACCTCGCCGCCGATGATGGTGGCCGCACAGCGGGGCGAAGGGCCGTCGAACCATGACCGCTCCAGCTGCGTACCTTCGGGACACGGCGTCCACGCGGAGAAATCGGCGCAGTATCCAGGGGTTATGTTTCCTGCGTCGGCGGCCCAGCCTATGGCTCTTGCGGGAATCATGGTGGCCATTTCGATGATCTCGCGGGGCGTCAGCGCCGGGAACATCCGGGCCGCGCGTCTCATCTCCTCCATCAGGCTGAGGCCCGTGTTGCTGGCCGCGCTGTCGGTGGCCACGCAAACAGGGACTCCGGCGCGGCGCAACATCTCGAGCGGATAGGGCGGTCGGCGGAAAAACTCGTGCGTTCCCGGACAGAACGCCACCGTCCAGCCGCGGCGCGCCAGAACGGCGGCATCGGCTGCATCGGCGCAGCCGCAATGGGCGGCAATGCCGGGAGTGTCGAGGATTCCGGTCCGTTCCAGAAACGCAACGGGAGAGCATCGCGGCGGCTGCCAGGTGCACGGCAGAACGCGAAACAGACGCAGCCAGCGCACCATCCGGCCGCGTCCGGTGCGAAACATCTCGTCCTCGTCGGCGCTTTCGGCAAGATGCAGCGTGAGAAAAGGCGGAAACGATGGCATGGACGCCATGGACATGCTGAGGTTGTCCCGAACGTCTGTTCCATCCGGTTTGTCTTTCCGGCTCCAGCGGCGTTTTTCCTCTGCTTTTCTTTCGCCAATTTTTTTTGCCAGCGCTTCCCAGAGTTCGCGGCTCACTGAATAAGGTGCGTGGGGCGCCAGGCCATGGCATCGGCGCAGGGGAATCGTTTCCTGCTTTTCCAGCAGATTCATCATCCGCAACGCCGTCTGTGCCGCCCGTTTCGGATCGAGCGAAATGCACTCGTGGGCAAAGACCAGTCGCAGCGGGGACTTCTGGAGGGTTTCCGCGGCCAGCGCCTCGATGTCAATATCCACAGCGGCAGTGACGCCCCCAGCGAGCAGTTGCCGAGCCCCTTCGGCGATGGCCCGGCGCAAAGTCGTGCGGCTCGACAGCCGGCTTCGCAGAGCGATTCGCGCCAGCCATCCGACGAAGTTCTTTGTCGGCCGGAGTTTCCCGCATAGGTGAGTCAACCGCAGATGCGTATGGGCGTTGACGAATCCCGGCAGCAACAACACCTCGCCGAGGTCCACAACCTCGCCTTTGAGTTGCCGCAAGTCTGCATAGCGCGCAACCGCTTCGATCCGGCCGTTGCGGCAAAGCACAGCGCCATCCAATAGCAATACGCCGTCGGATTGCCACACCCGGCGGGCGCGGAAGACTATTGATCTGCTCTGGAGAACCATGGCTGCGGCAACGGCACGTGGCTCAGATGGACAAGCACCGATTCGCGTTCGGGACCCAAACGATTTTCTCGCGGCAGAAACATGCGGACGGCTCGGGATTGACGGAGCACGCGGTCAATGAGGCTGTCCTCGAGGACGCTCGTAATCTTTCCGCATGGTGTGGATGGTCGGCGGCGGCGTTTGAGAAACAGCGCCGGATGTCCTCCTCGGCGGACCGCGGTGCAATTTCGTATTGCGAAAAGCAGCGCGTGAAATACAGAAAACGGCGGCGCAAAGATGCTGCCTTATGCTTTCGAGTAAAGCCCCTTGCCATTTTTTTTCAGAAGACCCAATGCGACCCATTTGTCGAGAGTTCTCGCGACAGCGCGGCCGTCCACTTTCATTAATTGCTCGAGGGACTGGGGGCCTTTTTCGAGCGCGCCGAGAACCTTTTCCTTCAGGCCGATGAATTTGCGTGCCCGGCGTTGCTGTTTGGCCCGAACCGCCGGTTTCGCCGCCGCTTTGCCTTTCGAGGCAGGTTTTCCACCCAGCAGCAGCTTCAGCCGGTTCACACTTTCGCCGATCTTCTGAATTTCCGCCCGAACCGAGGGCAACACTTGGGCTGCCCGCTGCAGCTCCGCAATCTGTTCTGCAAGTGTTTTGGCCATGTGATCCTCCTTTGATTGATCTGCAATCTTCGGAATTCAACTCAGAAGAAGAAAGGAGTAGATTTGCCGTCAAGCGAAAAAGAGGGAAAACAACGGTTCCGCAAAGGGGCAACGAACCCCAGGAAGACTTTTGCGGCTTCGGCAAAAAGTCATCGTGCCAATTTGATTTGAGGCACCCTACGAGTGCCAGACTGCCAAGCTGCAAAAGCTGAATGTTCAGGCCGGGGTTGACGGACTTTCCATTTCGCCGTTACGTTACCTTTGTTCGAGGCGCTCTTCGGCCGAAGGTGTGTGATTCAAATCATCTGACGGGGTATCCGCGAATGAATCCCGCGGCTGGGTTCACTCCTCTTACGCGCCGGTTCTTTTCACGTCGTGCCGACGTGGTCGCTCCTGAGCTTCTGGGCAAACTGCTCGTTCGTCGTTTGGACAGCGGAACCGTGCTGGTCGGACGGATCGTGGAAACCGAGGCCTATCTTGGTCCCGAAGATCCGGCGAGCCATTCAATCCGGCGCAAGAATGCCGCTGCACAGCACATCTGGGGTCCGCCCGGATTTGCCTATATTTACCTTTGCATGGGCATGTACTACTGCCTCAATGTCGTTGTCGAACGCGAAGGGCGAGGCGGCTGTGTGCTCCTGCGCGCCGTCGAGCCGCTGGCTGGTGTTGAAATGATGCGGATGCACAGACCCCACGCGCGCACCGACCGCGATTTGTGCAGCGGACCTGGAAAACTCTGCCAAGCCTTTGCAATCTCCGCCGAATGGAACAAAGCTGACATGACCGCCAGCAACCTGATTATTGCCGAAGGGGAAAAAATCAAATTCGACATAGAGATTTCGCCGCGAATCGGCATCAGCGAGGCGGTGGACTGGCCTCTGCGCTTTTTTATCGCGAATAACCCCTATGTTTCGCATCGAAGAGAACGCGGGCGATGAAACAGGCGACCCAGAGAAGCGCGCGGTTTGGGATTACATAGCGAATACCCGGTTAGGCGTGCCGGCGTCCGAAAAGCAAACAAATATTGTTCGCAAGCGCACTTTTTCCTGGCTACCGACTCCAAAGATTATAATATGTGCGCTATCTCAGGCGGAAATTTTCATGCCTCATCGGTTTTCCGCGAAGAAACCGAGCCTTCAGGTCGAACGCTTGCGACCCGTCATACTCTTGTTCGAATTATAATCACTCATCAAAAATGGTCAGATTCTTGCACACAAGAGCATGGGGAGGTGTTTTGGCTATAATTGTAAAAAATTCGATAGGTTTTGTGAAACCAGTCCAGTAACCCTCTCGAGGGTCAAAAAAGACGCTCCAGGCAGATAAAGACCTCAAAAAAGCACAGCTGCAGGAAAAGGAAATAAACCTTTTTACAAACGAAGGAGTCTTACTGATTGTGTGATAGGGAACAAAGGGATAAATTTCGATTCTTCAAACAGTCCTGAAGTTTTGGGCGACTGACGATAAGGAAAGGCCTTGATGGTGGCGGCATATTTGGCCGCGCTTCAGGTAGGTTGAGCCATGACAGGGAAAGAGCTGGGCGACATTCTGGTGAAAAAAGGTCTGGTTCGCGCGGACCAGGTGGATGCGGCGCTTCGGCTGCAAAAGGAATCCGGCGAGCCTCTGGGCAAAGTGTTAT
>JADFCW010000088.1 GCA_017161705.1 Candidatus Sumerlaeota bacterium
GCGGCAGGCGGGTGTGACCGGCGAGTTGTCGAACAGCCGTTCCTCGTGGACCAGTATTTCGCTCGTGCTGGCGGTCATCAGGACAATATCCACCTCGGCCTGCCGGACAACGTCGCGGATACACTGGCGGAACTCGGCCAGCGAGCGATACTTGACCTCGTCGCCGTAGTATTCGGGCGAACGGCCCGGCGCCTTCATCCCGTAGGCGATGTCGGGGTCTTTGGCGTCGGCGAGAATGAAGGTGCGCGTGTTGTAGTTGGCGCGAATTTCGGCCAATTTGCGATCGAGTGATTTCTCAACGCCCATCGAAGTGCCCTCGAAATAAGGTTTTTGCCGCAGTGTCTCTCAACGGGCAGAAAACAAAATACAGCGATAGAACGCTATGGGCCGTGCCTGCTGTTGTCAACGAAACTTCGCACCGCCTTTCCCCCTTTCAGGAAAAGTGCTTGCAGCTTCTGGAAAAATCGTGCGAACTCCACATCCGTTCCGACGCCATCCGCCGGAAAGGAACGCCATGAATCCGCCGCCCCGCCAACCGCTGTCACTGAGGAAAAAAGTCCTTTTTGCCCTCGCTCCCCTCCTAATCCTTCTTGCCGCGATTGAAATTGGCACGCGCTTCTGGTATTACCAGCTGAAATCCGGCTATCCGCTCGCGCTGCTGCACGTCTTCGACCGCGCCGCCAAAAAGGTCACCGACTTCCGCTTGAAAATCGCCCTGGGCAAGTTTCAGGCCGAACGGCCCGCCGATCCCGACAAACACGCCCGCGACTTTTTCAACGCCGACTCCATGAAGGAAACACGAGAGAAATTCTTCGCCCGCTACGAAACCATCTTCCGCGACTTCCAACGCCTGTGCGCCGAGGCCGACGCCCGGCTGGTCCTGCTCTACATTCCCTCGACCGAGTTCAGCCGCAACACCTCGCGCGCTTTCTTTTCCGCGCTGGCCGAAAAAACCCAGACCCCCCTACTGGATCTCACCGACACGTTCGCCCGCTATTCCTCGACCACCGTCTATCTGCTCCCGCGCAACGCCCACTTGTCCCGCTTCGGCAATCAAATCGTGGCCGACGAATTGCTCCGGTTCCTCGAACCGCATCTGGCCCACCGCTCGAAAGTCGCCTACAGCCAACGCCCCCGCCGTCTCGGCGATCTGCGCCCCAATCACGATGCCATCTGGCCGATGGATCCCGAAATGCCCTATCGCGTCGTGACCAACTCTCAAGGACTGCGCCGCAACAGCGACCTGCCGTTCCCCCGCCCCAGGGACAAGACCCGCATCTTGTGCATCGGCGATTCGTTCACGTTCGGCCCGTATCTGAACGGACTCGATTGCTATCCGCAGCTGGCCGAATCGCGCGGCCGCAACGTCGAGGTCATCAACGCGGGCATTTCCGGCTATACCCTGTGCGATGAATACTCCTACTTCGAGGAACGCGGCCGGTTTATCGAACCCGACATCGTTGTGCTTCAGGTGCTCGACAACGACCTCTACGGCTTTTTCCCCTATGTCATGCGCCAGTTCTGCCGCGGCGGGAAATATTGCATCGGACGCGGCCTGCAGTAGCCAAAGCGCAATCCCCTAGCCACCTTTTCGCGCGAGGTTTTGTTCCCGCGCGCAATTGCCTATTGATTCAGGCTGCGGACACGGTGTTCGAGGGCTTCGAGAGCGGCCTGGCGTGCGGCGGCCTCGATGCGTTCGGCGGCGCCGAAGCTTTGGGCCACTTCCAGATAGAGACTGCGCGCGCGGGCGGTCCAGCGCTCGAATTCCTCCCACAAGAAAGCGGCGCGTTCGGGCGGGAAAAGAATGGCATATTCCTCGGCCATTTCATAGGCCCAATCGCCCAGCCGCAAGGTATGGCGGTAAAAGTTTTTGCTCTGCCGGTGGCGGCTGCGGAGCGCTTCGAGATAGTCCATGGCGCGTTTCGGCCCGTCGCGCATGACTTGGCGGTTAGCCCATTGAAACTCGGCCAAATCCACTTCGGCCTGCTCCCACTCGCACAAAGCCAGCGAACGCCAAGGTTCTTGTTTGGGGTGACCGTCCACAAGACTGCGGCAGCGGGCGATGCGTTCTTCCAGCGCCTTTTGGAAATCGGCAAGGGTTTCGGCTTGGCGCGTATAGGCCACGGCGGTGCGAAACTCCGCGAGGGTTTTCAGGTCCTCGGCACACTTGTCGGCCAGGTCGCCGCGAAACGCCTGCGCCTCTTTGCAAAACCACTCGGCGGTTTCATACTCGCCCAGCCGCGCATAGGCCTGTGCCCGCGTATAAGCAATCAACTCGCCGTATTTCTTCGGATAGAGGGTTTCGTAGTTGGCCAGCCGCACCAACGTGGCCTTGAACACATTCTGACCCGAAACATCCTTCGGATAGGGGAAGCGGTAGAGATCGGCATCGCGGTAGCGCTGAAATTCCGCGATGATGGTCAGCAGGCTCTCGACGGGCTGGTATTGCGGCGGCGCCGAAGGCGCCGGAGTGCGGCAGGCCAGAGGCAAACCGGCGAAAGCCAAAGGGAAAACCCAAAATAAGCGCGAGACCCGGAGGATGGACTGGAGGGAGGCCATGGGCGAAGTGGACGTCATGGAGTGAATGAACCGCGCGGGTCTCACTCTGGCACAATCTCCTGCGGCCTATTCCTTTGGTGGTGCATTTGGCGCCGGGGCACCGGGGGTGGTTGAGGTGGTCGCGGCGGTGTCGGGCGTCTCGGACGGCGCGGCGGACGGGCCGGGGGGCGGGGGATTTGCTTCGGCTGCCGAAACAGGGATGGACGCAGGGGCGGAATCCGAGGTGGGAGCCGAAGCGTCTGACGGTGCCGGTGCGGGCGCCGCTGTTGCTGCAGGTGCGGTTCCGATCGAGCTTTCACACTCGCGAATCCATCGCTGGACTGTTTCCACTTCTGTGCCGCCTTTGTCCAGATACTGCTTGTAGTAGGTGAGCGCCTCGGCATAGTTCTTGAGATTATTCTGGCAAAGTTTGCCCAGCAACAGATAGGTTTCGGGATTGTTCGGTTCCAGTTCGACCGCTTTGAGATAGCTTTTCTTGGCGTCATCAAAGGCGTCGAGCATGATCAGGACATTGCCTTGATAGCGATACCCCTCGGGGAAATTGGGATATTCGGCCAGGGCGCTTTTGAACATATTCGCTGCTTCGCGCCAGTTGCGTTTTTCGTCCTCGATGCGGGCCAGCCAGAAGGTGGCCTCGCCCTTGGCTTTGCGGTCCTCGTCGGTCAATTTCGACGGCGGGATTTCCTTGATGTCGGCGAGGACCTTGAACAGAAGGGATTGCGCATTGCCGTAATTAGGCTGTTCGGCGCGGCGCTGGGCGAGGATGTCAATCGCGGCGAGTTTGATGCGGGCGGGATGAAAGTCGGCCTTGAGATTGAGTGCCTGCCGCAGGAAACGCTGGGCCTGCGCCGTGTCCTCGGGCAGCGAACGGCGCGTGTGCGTTTCGGCAGCTACCAGATAGGCTTCGGGACGTTCTTTGCGCAGGGCGATCGCCTGGTTGCAATAACGGAGGGCGTCGTCATAGGTGCCCATTTGGGCATGGATTTCTGCTGCGCGGATCAGCGCCATGTAATTCAGACGGTTTTGCCGGATCTCATTCTCAAAGGCTTCCAGCGCCTTTTCGTGATCGGGCGTCGGGAGGGCCAGATACGCAAGGCCGAGACGGTAATAGAGCTCTTCTGGAATCAGATCGTTGTTGGCTTTGGCGTTGGCCTCGATCGTCGTCAAATGTTCGATCACTTTCTCGTATTCGCGTTTTTTCCCATAGACCTCGGCCAGGATCCAGCGCGCCTTCTGGGCGTTGGGATTGATTTCGAGCGTGGATTGAAGCATCTGGATCATGGCGTCGGCGTCGTAGTTGGTCTTGCTCAGTTGAACAAAGGCATCTTCGAGGCGGCTGGCTGCGAAGGTGGTATAGGTAGTCCCGCCGTCGCGCGAGACAATCAACAGGCAGCGGATGCCCTCGCGAAGCATTTTTTCATCCGGCACGCGGCCGGTGCCCGCTTTGATGTAGGCAATTCCCAGCTTATAGTAGTCGTCCAGGAGCGCCGATTCTTTCTCGGTTTTCAAGGCGCGTTCGAGTCCTTTTGTATAGTAGTCAATGATCTCGGCGGGTTTGGCGTCGCGCTGGACAAGGAAGCGCGCCATTCGCAGATAGGGTTCGGCCTCGTCGGGCGTCACTTCGATCGCGCGCTTATACATGTCGGTGGCTTCGGGATAGTTGATCGTATCCGTGTAGAACTGCGCCTCGGCCAGGTAAGCCTGGCAGAGACGGCGGCGGATGACTTTGGCCGCCGGACTGGGGTCGGGATTGCGTTCGAGCAGTCGTTTCAGTTCCTCGCGGGCTTCGGAAAAGCGCTTCTCCTGGATCAGCCGGTCGGCTGTGGATAGTTGAAACGCGAATTCCTTTTCCTCGCGCTCTTGAATCATCTTGTTGATCTCGGCAATGCGATTCTGAAGGGCTTTTTGCGCCGCCGTGGTCGTGGTCTCTTTCAGGGCTTCCTGCAGCTTGGCAAGGGCGCGGTCGAGATTGCCGGCCGCCAGGGCATCTTCGGCGTCGCGCTCGCTTTGCGAGAGGGCGCGCCGACCGCTGATCGAGGCAATTTGGTCGCGTGCAATGCGAAACTTTCCGAAGGTGGTCTGGATGACTACGGCGTCGGCTTCCTCGAGAACAATCTGCCCCTCGATTTTCCGGCCGTCCTTGCGGACAATGATTTCGCCCGGCAAGGTTGGGATCAAAATCGCTCCAATCCAGAGCAGCAGCAGGACTGCAACCAAACGGTTTCGCCCGGACGCAACCGCCCGCGTTCCCATGGTCAGCCTGGATGTCTTCATGGTTCTGCCCCTTTTCTATATTAGGATCAAAAGGATGTGCTTTATCACGAAAGACTTGCAGAATTGCTGTTAGCCGCAACCCTTGGCCTCTGTCAATACAAACCGCATCCATTTCCGCCCGCCCCCTTGTGCCCCCTCGCACTTCGCAAACAAGGCGAGAAAAGAACACGCAGGGTCGCTTTATCTGGCCCTCAGGCCCTCTCGCAGATCGTTGGTCGGCTCGGCCACGACCCGCGCCAGGGTTGTCAGGCCGTCCATCACCTCCACAAGGAGGTCGTTGCGCAACCCAATGGAGATGGGCTGCAAAGCGAGGCGGCCGTCGCGAATGACAAACACGGCCCATTGATCGCCGGACTTGAAAACGGCCTGCTCGGGGATGGTCAACACCTGCCGGTGTTCATCCACCATAATGCGCAGGTCCACGCTGACATAAGGACGCAACTGCGCCTCGCGGTTGTCGAACGCCACTATGACCTTGACGCGCTGCTGTTCGATGCCGAGCGCCGAGATCTTTTTGAACCCGCCGGGATAAATCCGCTTGACCGTTCCCGCGAGGGTGCGTCCTCCCAGCGCCTTGCCGCTGATCTCGACCTTCTGGCCGACCTGTACGCGCCCGACCTCCTCGGAAAGAATGTCCGCCTCGATCTCGATGGTCGCCATGTCGCCAATTTTCAGAAGGGGCGTTCCGGCCGGGAGCACCTGCTCGTCCGTGACATAGCGCTCGAGCACAAGGCCGTTGGCGGGCGAGCGGACGGTGGTCCTGGCCAGTTGGTCATGCAGCAGAGCGATGCCGGCGGAGGTTTGGAGAATCTGCGCCTGGTGAACGCCGCGCTGATATTCGTTATCGTCCACAGACTTGCGGATGCGGTCGTAGGCCACGCGCGCGATTTCGAGTGTCTGGCTGGCGGCGCGTTCGTGGATTTCGCTGTTGGCCAGCGTCTCGCGGGCGGTGTCATAGGCACGTTTGGCGGCGTCAAACTGGGCGCGCTGGATCACCTTGTCGGCCAGAAGGTTTTCCATCCGCTGGAATTCGCGCTGGGCGTCGGCGAAATTGATCCGTGCGATCTCGGTGGCGCGCGAGGCGCTTTGCAGCTGGAGGGCTGCCTCGTTGACCTTGAGGCGGGCTGCCTCGATGTCCTCCGGTTTGGGCTTGGCCTGGTCCACGCCTTCGATCAAACGGCGAAGTTCCTCGATTTGCGCGTAGGCCTTGGCCAGTTGTTGCCGCAAATCAAAGTCGTCTATGCGGGCGAGAACCTGACCGCTCGTCACCGGATCGCCCTCTTCGAGTTCGATCCGAAAAATCCGGCCGGTGATCGGCATGGTGATGAGGTATTCCTGATCGAGGCGTGTCCTGCCGTCCTCGGCGACAAATTCGGCGACGTTGCCTACAGCAGGCTGAACAGTTGGCAGCTCCAGCGGACGCGTTCTGAGCCAGACCCAGCCGCCGCCAAGCGCTGCTGCCGCCACTGCTATGGCGATCCATCGCTTCACGCAAATCCCCCTGATTTCCCCGCTTGCCGTTCTTCGCCCTACCCAGCAGCTGTGCAAAAACTTAAATGCCGAATTCTATGATGCCCAAAACAATGGCTTTCTTTTCCTGCTGCAATGGAAGCTACAAACTGTCCAGGGAAAGTCACAAAAAGCAGCATGATCATCAGCAAAATAGGAGGAACCGCGACAAATATCCCTATACCCTCTCACTCCCGACTTTTCAGGACCTCCACCATGTCGAGTTTTGCCAGACGCCGCCTGGCGCTCCAATGCGCCAGGATCACAAACCCGGCTATGCTGGCCACGGCGAAAACATAAGTTCTTCCCCGAATATGGAAAGGCAAGCGATAAAGGTCGGTGTCGAAAGCCTTGACCAGCAGCCGGCAAATCCACAGGCCCAGCGGAATGCCGAAAGCCACACCGAAGCACGAAAGCAGCCAGTTCTCGCGAAAAACAATCCGCCCCACCTCGCCCAGCGAAAAACCCAGCACGCGAAGCGAGGTGAGTTCCCGCGCCCGTTCGGTCAGAGTGATCGCCGTGGCGTTGTAAATGATCGCAAACGCAATCACACCGGCAAAAATCAGCAGCATGGTGTTCATGATATCCATGGACTCGGCCAGGGTTTTCCGGAACCGCTGGATCGCCTCCTCCTTGATTTCGACCGTGGCCACGCCCGGAATCTCCTTGAGCCGGCGGTTGACCGCGCGCTCGGCGCCTCGGTCTATCCGCAGCAGCGCGGCATTGGCGACGAGGTCTTCACCCATCAGGCGCGACAGCGCGTCAGGGTGCATATAGGCGCCGGCGCCAAAATATTGCCGCACGGGCGGCCGCACGCTGACCCAGCGCTCCCGTTGCACTTTGCCGATCATGGGCTTGAGCCGCACACGGTCGCCCGCGCGAAGGCCCAGCTCCGTTGATGTCCGCTCGGAGAGCAGGAGCCCTTCTTCGGCTACGTCAATTGCACGACCTTCGGTATCGAGCAGACGAAACAGCTGTGCGCCGGGCGGCACCCCCGTGACCAGAAGCTCTTTTTTCCGCCACCCGAACGACAGCTCGAAGGGATACTCGAACAGCGGTTCGACCCGCCGGACATGGTCGAGCCGCCGCAGATCGCCAAGCGCCGCCTTGCCCCGCTCGCGCTCGAACGACACCCGCAGGTCCTGGCGCTGCACATCGCGGAACTGGTGCTCCATCATGCGGTCCATCGAGTCCACGATGAACCGGCCGATGAGCAGAATGGCTGTGGCCAGCGCGACACCGAGCACCGTCACGCCTGCGCGGATTTTGTAGCGCGCGATGTTGCGCAGAATCATCTTCCACGAAAAACCGACGCGCCGCCAGAACCAGCCGATCCGTTCGAGCAAAATCGGCCCGCCCAGCCGGGGGGATTCCGGCCGCATCGCCTCCGCCGGCGCAATCCGCAGCACGCGCACGACGGCCACTGACGCGCCGACTACGCCTGAAACCAGCGAAATGGCCAGACTGATCGCCAACACGTCGCCATGAAACCGATGTCGCAACAGCGGAAACTGGTAGAACTGCTGATACATCCGAATGACCCAACGGCCGAGCCACTCGCCCAGCACGAGGCCGCCCGCCCATCCGGTGACTGCCACCAGCAGCGCGAACTTCAGATAGTGCAGCGTGATGGCGAAATCGCTGTAGCCATAAGCCTTGAGAACGCCGATCTCGGTGCGTTCGCGCTTCACCAGACGGGCCAGCATCAGCATCAGAATCAGCGCGGCCACGCCAAGGAAGATGCTGGGGTTGATGCGTGCGGCAACGCCCAGATTTGTGATCTCGTCGGAGATGAACCGGTTGGAAATCTGGTCGTATTGTTTGATCGTGGCCAGCACGCCGTAGGGCTTGAGAACGTCGCGAGCGCGGTCGAACAGCGGCGCGATTCGTTCGGGCGAATCCACGGTGCCGATGATCTCGTTGCAGGCGTCGCGCATGTCGAGGATCATCTCGGCAAAGGTTTCTTTGACAAACAGAACGCCAAAGCCCTTGTCGTTGGGCAGGAACTCCGCGGTGTTGCGAATCATATAGACATATTCGGGTGTGCAGGCGGTGCCGACAATCCGCAACGTCTCTTTGCGGTTGTTGATGGTCGCGCGAATGCGATCGCCGATCTTCAGGCGGTTGGCCTGAGCGAACCGGTCGCTGAGGATGACCTCATCGAGGGCGTCGCCGGAAAAATAGCGCCCCTTGAGCAGACACAAGTCATTGAGAACGGGCTGCGGCTTGTCGGGCATGGAGATCAAGCGGCCGATCTTAGGGTCGTCGTCTCCGGCGATGTCGAGGTTGACTTCGTGGACAATGCGGCCGCGGGCGCGGGTGACGCCCGGCAGCGCTGCGATCTTATAAACGGCGGATTTGGGAGCGCGCTCGAGCGGAATCCAGAAGTCCGCAAAGCGATACTCCCGATAATACGTGTCGCGCGTCAGCTGAAGATTTCGGTAGGCCGACAGCGTCATGACAAAATCGCCAATGCCGCACAGGATGACGGCGGTCACGGCGGCGACCTGGCCCCTGGCGCGCCAGATGTCCCGCGCCAGCTTGCGGTTTAGCGTGCTGAGATGAAGCAGGGCCGGCAGGTTCATGAGGCAATTCTTTTCGCGCGTCGTGCAGCGTTCCAGGAAAGCCGTGGACTGCGAGTATGCTCAAGCGGCAGTCGGATTGCAAGGAAACACCATCACGTCCGCCCTTGACCCTCCAGGGCGGTTTCGATACGACCACTTGCGGATGAGCGGCCGGCCGCTTTCGAAGCGGATTTTTTTGCACTTGCGCTCCAAACTTTAGTTTGCCGTTCGGAGTTCAACCTTCAGTACGAACTCCGTGCAATACGACTCCGGGCAGTTCGAAGTGCAAACAATTGTAATGCGAGGGCAGCGGTGGTGAATACGCCCCATACGGTTCTGCGGCTCGTAGGTATCCACAAACGGTTCGGCGCCGTGTTGGCGCTTGACGGCGTGGACCTAAATGTCAACGCGGGCGAGGTGCATGCACTGGTCGGCGAAAACGGCGCCGGCAAGAGCACGCTCATTCATATCGTGGCGGGAACGCTGCCGCCCGACCGCGGCGAAATATTTCTGGCGCAAAGCGGAGCGCGGGGCGATCGGAGTTCGCCTGTTTCGCGCGAGGCCTCTCATACGGAAGGCGAAGAAGGCGACGCCAGTGCGCTCCGGCGCGTGCAGTTTCGCAACGGCCACGAGGCGCTGTGCGCGGGGATCTCCGCCGTGTTTCAGGAACTCAGTCTGGTCGGCACGCTTTCGGTGGCCGAGAACATCTTTGCGAACCGCCAGCCGGTCAACCGCTGGAATTTCATCCGGCGCGGCGATCTGCGGCGTCAGACGCAAGCGCTCCTCGATGGGTTCGATATCGGGATCGAGCCCGATACGGCGGTCGAGCGCCTGTCAGTGGCCGAGCGGCAGGTGGTCGAGATTCTGAAAGCGCTGTCGTCGCGCCCGCGTGTGGTATTGTTCGACGAGCCTACCAGCTCATTGACGCAGCGCGAGACGCGGACACTGTTTTCGCTGATCCACCGCCTTCGCGGGGAGGGCACGGCGATCATCTATGTGTCGCATCACCTGCCGGAGGTGCTAGAACTGGCCGACCGTGTTACGGTGCTGCGCGACGGGCGGCGCGTAGCGACATTGCCGCGCAGCGACGTGTCCGAGCGCGACCTGATCCGCCTGATGGTGGGGCGCGAGTTGAGCGACATCTACGGCCAGCCGCACTGGTTTCCGGAAAAACAGGCGGCCGAGACGCCGCGCCTGCGCGTCGCTGGACTGGGTCGCCGCGGCGTCTTCAGCGGCGTTGCGTTCGATTTGCGGCCGGGAGAAATTGTCGGCTTGGCCGGGCTGGTCGGCGCGGGCCGAACCGAGATCGGTCGTGCGCTGTTTGGACTTGCGCCGGCGACGGAGGGGGAGATTTGGCTTGACGGGCGACGAATCTGGCCGCGCAGCGCCGGCGAGGCCATGAACGCGGGCATTGCCTACGTGACGGAAGACCGAAAAGCGCTGGGACTGTATTTGCGCCACAGCGTGCGCGACAATCTGGCGGCGCCATGGGTCAGCCGCGCGCACGCGTGCGCGGTCCGGGGATTCAGCACCGGCGCGGGCTTTTTGCGCGACCGCCAGTTGGACGACTATGCCGAAGCCAGTCGGAAACGCTTTCGAATCGTGGCACCCGATGTCCGCCAAACCGTCGGGCGGCTCTCCGGCGGCAATCAGCAAAAGGTCCTGCTGGCCGCATGGATAGGGATCGAGCCGCGCGTGCTGATCGCCGACGAGCCGACGCGCGGCGTGGACGTGGGCGCACGCGGGGAGATTTACGGCTATCTGCGCGAATTGGCCCAAAGCGGAACCGCGATTCTGTTGATCTCCTCCGATTTGCAGGAGATTCTCGGCATGTCCGACCGAGTGCTGGTGATGCGCGCCGGAAGGATCGTGAAACAGTTGGATCGCGCAGAGGCTACCGAAGAGGGGATCATTGCCGCAGCACTGGGTGCGGGTGCGGAGCCTAACCTTCGCGTGACCGAAACTCAAAGCCCGTCAACTCAAACATGATGCGAACGGCATACAGAACAAGCTCCTACGGCCGATGCAAAATGCTGCCAAGGGATAGACTGGCTAAAGGCGGAACTCCGAACACAAAAAGGAGCCCACTGAAGTGGGAACGACAGATTCGGTCCTAGTGCGGGCATGGGCGGCGGTCAAACGCGTGCCGGAAATCCGCATTCTTCTGGTGGTGATCGCATTCGCCCTCGCGATGTGGGCCTACGACCCGCGTTTTCTGTCGCCGGCGACCATCAACACAATCCTGCTGTACCTGTTCGGATTCGCCATCATGGCGTGCGGCATGACCATGCTTCTGGTGTCGGGCGGATTCGACCTGTCGGTCGGCTCGGTGGCGGCGCTGTCGGCGATGACGGCGGCGATGCTGATGAAGCATCCGGCGATCCTGCTGGCATGGCCGCTGGCATTTCTGGCGGGGCTGGCGGTAGGGGCGGCGATGGGTCTGATCAACGGCTGGATTGTGGCGCGGGTGGGAATCAATCCGTTCATCACGACCTTGGGGATGATGCTTCTGGCACGGGGTTTGACGCACGTAGTATCGGGCGGGATGAGCCGGTCGGACTTTGGTCCGCAGTTTTGCTGGCTGGGGCAGGGACGTGTGGCCGGCGTTCAGATGCCGATCATCATTTCGCTGACGCTGGTGGTTGTCGCCGACGTGCTGTTGCGCAAGAGCCGCTTCTTTCGGCAGAACTATTACATCGGGGGGAACGAGCAAGCGGCGTGGCTGAGCGGCATTGCGGTCAACCGGATCAAAATGTTCAACTACTGCTTGTCAGGATTGCTGGCGGCATTGGCGGGGCTGCTGTTTGCGGCGCGGTTGGATTCGGCCGCGCCGAATCAGGGCGAAGGCGACGAGCTGAAGGTGATCACGGCGGTGATTGTCGGAGGGGCCAGTCTGTCGGGCGGCAAGGGGACGGTGTTCGGCGCTTTCTTGGGATGCGTGCTTCTGGCGATGATCCTGCCGGCCATCCGCACGCTGCATATCGAGGTGCACTGGGAAAAGGCGGTGGTGGGGTCAATTCTATTGTTGGCGGTTTTGCTGGATCGAATCGGCCGGAAGGAGAAATGAGCGGGATTTGCTCGGACGGATCCAACGGCTCCGGCCGATCCGTCCGTTCGAATTTGACGGAGGGAGACGCGATGCCGGAAACATGGACCAGTCGAAAGCGTGTCGAGGCGGCGCTCGATCACCGCGAGCCCGACCGCGTGCCCTATGATCTGGGAGGCACGGTTCTGACAGGCATTCACGAGAAGGCATATCGGCGGCTGCGGCGATATCTAGGCCTGCCCGACGTGCCGATCGAGATCGAGGACGAGCACCAGCAGTTGGCGCGCGTGCACGACGACGTGAAACAGCGGCTGCAGGTGGACGTGTATGGCCTCAATCCGGGCGGTGCGCGCGGCTTTGTCAAACCGAAGTGGACCGAGAATGGCTACCATAAGATGCGCGACGAGTGGGGCATCGAGTGGTGGATGCCCGAGGAGGGCGGCTTTTACTATGATATGCGCGTACATCCGCTGGCGAACATCACCGAGGTTTCCGAACTGACCAATGTTCGTTTCCCGGATCCGCTCGACGCGGGGCGGTTCGAGGGGATGGCCGAGCGGGCCCACGAGTTGATGAACGCGAGGCAGGTCGCCTATGTGCTGGGCCGCAATGCGCCGGGGATATTCGAAATCGCCATGTGGATGCGAGGCTTCGACCATTTTTACGCCGACATGCTGGGCAATCCGGCGCTGGCCGAGGCGTTGATGGACAAGGTGTGCGAGATCAAAATGCACTACTGGGAGCGCGCGCTCGAAACGGTCGGCGAGAATGTGATGATTGTTTCGGAAGCCGACGATTTGTGCGGGCAGTTCGGCCCGCTGGTTTCGCCCGACCTCTACCGCGCGATGATCAAGCCGCGCCACACCCGTTTGTTTTCGTTCATCAAGCAAAAGGCCCGGACACACGTGCGCATTTTTTATCACTGCTGCGGCGCGGTCGCTTCGCTCATTCCAGACTTGATCGAGTCGGGCATTGACATCTTAAATCCTGTTCAGGTCGGCGCGGCGGGGATGGACACGCGCGAACTCAAACGACTGTATGGAAAGGATCTGACCTTTTACGGCGGCGGAGTGGATACCCAGCGCGTATTGCCCTACGGGACGGTCGCCGAGGTGCGCGACGAAGTGCGGCGCCGGATCGAGGATCTCGCACCCGGCGGAGGGTTCATTTTCAACACGGTTCACAATATCCAGGCCGATGTCCCGCCGGAAAACATTATGGCTATGTGGGAGACGCTGCAGGAATACGGCGTGTATCGCTAGGGCCCTTTCCAGGTTGCATGGATGGAAACAGCGCGCAGTTCAAACTCGTGTTTGTCGTATTCATTCCTATTTCCGTGTTGACCCATTCCGGAAAGAAAGATTGAGCCGCTAAGGCGGGTTAGACCCCTCGGCAAACTGAAGTTCGAATGACCTGCAGCGCAGGGCGAAGAGGAGGTTCCATCAAATTCGACCTGAAGAACCGCTCGATACGCTTGATTTATAGAGAAGTCAGGAGGTATGAGACCCAATGAAACAGGCGAAACCGATTCTGCAAGCGCTGACCGCGTTGGTTTTGGCGGCCGTTGCGGCGCAGGCAAACGCCAGCGAGGTCAAACACTCGAACTACAAAGGGTGGCGGACGCTCGAACTCAACAACGGCTTTGCCGAGTTGCATTTGGCTCCCGACCTCGGCGGCCGCATTATTCAATACAAGATCAAAGATTTCGAGTTTCTGTGGGTCAATCCCAGCCTGGCTGGCCGGACGCCGCCGCCCGAAGGCGTCGGTCCCCGCGGCGAGTGGCTCAACTGGGGCGGCGACAAACTCTGGCCCGCGCCCCAGGGCTGGAGCGGTCCCGATCAATGGCCCGGGCCTCCGGGGCCTGCGCTCGAAGGCACGCCGCACACCTCGGCGGTTCTCAAACTGACGCCCTTCGCCGCCGCCATAGCGCATACCAGCCCCAAAGACCCATACACAGGTATTCAGTTTTACCGGCAGATCATCCTGCCCAGCAGTTCGACGCGTGTGCTCCTGGAGTCGCGGATGACGAACGTGGACACCAAGCCGCGCCGCTGGGGCATCTGGCAGGTCACCCAGCTGAATTGCGACGCGCGCGAGGGCAAGGGCTTCAACCGTGATGTGTGGGCCTGGTGCCCGATGAATCCCAAGAGCATTTTCCCCGGCGGATTCCGAGTGCTGTATGGCGCGTATGACAATCCGGCGTGGCGGCCGGACAAAGAGCGGAATATGATGCGGGTCAACTATCGCCGCGAGGTCGGAAAAATCGCGCTCGACAGCATGGCCGGATGGCTGGCGGTCGCCATGGGCAAGAACGGCTATGTGTTTGTCGAGCGGTTCCAGACGTTCCCGGACAAAAAGTATCCCGACGACGCGACGGTGGAGTTTTGGCTGCAAGGGCCGGGCACAATCAAAGTCGCCGGCAAGGAGGCCGTCATCCGCGATACCCCCGAGGATGCGCCGCCCTATATGGAGGCCGAGGTGCTCAGTCCCTTTGCCGAGTTGAAGCCCAACGAGATGTATGTGTTTATCAACGAGTGGTTCGCAACGAACACCGGAGGCAGCTACCCAATTCTGAACTGCACGAAAGCCGGCGTGATGTGCGAAGAGATGAAAGCCAGAGTCAAGGGCAACACCTTGACGCTGACCGGGCGGTTCGGCGTGTTTTATCACGGACGCGCCGGACTGGCTTTCTATGACGATGAGCACAACCTGAAAGCCCCGGCTGAGGCCAAATTGCCGGTGTCTCCGCTCCAGCCGCTGGTATTGTCCGACGCCACACTGCTGACTTCGGGGACCGAAGTGCCCGAAGCGGCAACACGCGTGGCTTTGTTTGTCAACGATGCTCTCGGCGTCACCCAAGGCGAATTGGCCGAGGTGCCTTTGGAACGCGAGGGCGGACAACCGGAGAAGAAATAGGCGAGGGCATTGCGGAAGGAGAAAATACTCTATGCGATGTGCAAACCTCAGGATCCCAATAATATGGACAATCGCCGCAATGGCGGCAATCGCCGGACTTACTGCCGCTGCCGGCCCCCAAATCCTCCGCTACAACGTGGCCGCCGAACCCGAAACCCTCGACCCGGCCAAGGCCACCGGTATTCCCGAAGCCACCGTCATCCTCAACTGCTTCGACGGTCTGGTGCGAACCGATCCCAGCGGCAATGAGATCATCCCGCGCGTGGCCCAGCGCTGGGAGGTCTCGCCTGACGGACTGACCTACACGTTCCACCTGCGGGAGTCGGTGTGGTCGGACGGGCAGCCGGTCACGGCTAGCGACTTCGAGTTCGCCTACAAGCGGATTCTCGATCCAGCGACCGCCGCCGAATACGCCGTGATGCTCTATCCTATCGAGGGCGCCGAGGAGTATAACACGGGACGGCAGAAAGACCCTGCCCGCGTCGGGGTCAAAGCACTCGATGCGCGCACGCTGCAAATCCGCCTGCGCGCCGTCATGCCATTTTTCCTCAAGCTGCTTCCCCATCAGGTGTTCATGCCGCAGCCGCGCCATGTGATCGAAAAAAACCCCAACTGGGCCCTCCAGCCCGATACGTACGTGGGCAACGGCGCCTTCTCGCTGGTCGAGTGGCGCCACCACGACCGTCTGGTGTTCCGCAAGAATCCCCGCTACTGGGATGCCGCCAACGTGACGCTCGATGAACTGGTTTTTCGCATCATTCAATCCACGGCCACCGAACTGGCCATGTTTGAGACGGGCGAGTTGGACGTGACCTATCAGGTGCCGACCGAGGCGATTGGGCGCGTGCGCTCGCTGCCCGAATTTCACTCGCGCCCCGAGATCGGCAACTACTTTGTTTGTTTCAACACGAAACGAAAGCCCTTTGACGACGCGCGTGTGCGGCGGGCGTTCTCGCTGGCCATTGATCGCAACGTGATCACGGAAAAGATCACGCTGGGCGGCGAGCGGCCGGCGCTTGCCTTTGTCCCGCCCAGCATCCGCGATGCCGACGGGAAGCGCGATTTCCGCGACGTGGGAGGCGACCTGTTCGAGGGGCTGAACGTCGCGCTGGCGAAAAAACTTCTGGCCGACGCCGGCTATCCCGACGGCCGCGGCTTCCCCAAAGTCTCCTATCTGTACAACGACGACGAGCGCCATCGCAAAATCGCTATGGTGCTGCAAAACATGTGGAAGAAAAACCTTGGCATCGCCGTCGAACTCCGCGTCGAGGAATGGAAGGTCCTTTTGGCCAACCGCCGGTCGGGCAACTATGATCTTTGCCGCCATGGCTGGATCGGCGACTACGCCGACCCGATGACCTTTCTCGACCTGTTTCTCTCCAACAGCGGCCTGAACGACGCCAACTGGGTCAATGCCGGCTACGACGCGCTGATTGCGGCGGCGCGCGCCGAGGCCGATCCCGCCAAGCGCATGGCGATCCTGCACAAGGCCGAGAAACTCCTGATGGATGAAATGCCCGTTGCGCCGCTGTTTTATTATGTAATTCTTTACATGCAAAAGCCCTACGTCAGCGGCTTCCTGCGCAACGCTCTCGGCTACACTTATTTCGACCGCGCGCGCATTGTTCCCCGGTAACGGGGAGGCAACGGCTTTGATCGGCAGGCATTGTATCGCATCGAGCCGAATGGGGAAAATGCGCGAAATCGTCCTTTTCGCCGCGGATCATAACAGTGCATGAAAAAAAGCGCAGGCCGGCGGCGGCTTCGCCTTGACAGGCGCGGGGGGGCTCACTAACTATGTGTTGTTTTTTTGGATCGAACCCGCGAAGCGCGAGGCTTCGTAAGATATTCCAATTCAACGCTATTGGGAGAGGAAACCGTGAGTGAAAAACAGCAAATCGGCCTGATCGGCCTCGCGGTCATGGGCCAGAACCTCGTTCTGAACATGGCCAACAAGGGGTTTTCGGTGGCGGTCTTCAACCGCACGACCTCCAAGACCGACGATTTCATTGCTGGTCCGGCCGCCGGCAAGAACATCAAAGGTTGCAAGACGTTGCAGGAATTCGCCGACTCGCTCGAACTGCCGCGCCGCATCATCATCATGGTCAAAGCCGGCAAGGGCGTGGACGACATGATCGAGCAGGTCAAGCCGTATCTGTCGAAGGGCGATATTTTGTTCGACGGCGGCAACTCGTATTTTCCCGACACCGAGCGGCGCTGCAAGCAGCTCGAGGCCGAGGGTTTTCAGTTCATCGGTTCGGGCATTAGCGGCGGCGAAGAGGGCGCCCTCAAAGGCCCCAGCATCATGCCCGGCGGCCCCCGCAAAGCCTACGAGGCGATGGAGCCGATCCTGACCAGGATTGCCGCCCAAACCAACGACGGCCCCTGCTGCACGTATATCGGCCCGCGCGGCGCCGGCCACTTTGTCAAGATGGTCCACAACGGCATTGAATACGGCATCATGCAGCTGATTGCCGAAACATACGACGTCATGAGCCGCGGCATGGGCATGTCGGCCCCCGAAATCGCCCAGATCTTTGCCGATTGGAATGCCAACGAACTGATCGGCGGCTATCTGTGCGAAATCACCGTCGAGGTTCTCAACCGCATGGACCCCGACACGGGCAAGCCGCTGGTGGATGTCATCCTCGACACGGCGCAGCAAAAAGGAACCGGCAAGTGGACCAGCCAGACAGCCCTCGATCTTGGCGTGCCGACCCCCACGATCAACGAGGCCGTCACCGGCCGTATCATGTCGGGTTACAAGGCTGAGCGGATCAAGGCAGCAAAGACGCTGCGCGGCAAGATCAAACCGATCGGCGGCGACCGCGCCAAAATGATTCAGCAACTGCGCGATGCCTTCTATTGCTCGGTGGTTTGCTCCTACGCCCAGGGTATGGCGCTGATGCGGCGCGCTTCCGAAGACCTCGACTACAAGCTCGATCTGGCGGACATCGCCCGCATCTGGAAGGGCGGCTGCATCATCCGAAGCAAGCTGCTCGATCCCATCAAAGAGGCGTATGCGAAGAAGAAACATCTCGAAAACCTGCTGGTCAGCCGCTTCTTTGCGCGCGAGCTCAAAAAGCGCCAAGCCAACTGGCGACGGGCTGTGGCAACGGCGATCAAGGCCAACATTCCCGCGGCGGGCTATTCGGCCTCGCTGGCTTATTTCGATGCCTATCGCAGCGAGCGGTTGCCGGCCAATCTCATTCAGGGACTGCGCGACTACTTTGGCGCCCATACCTTCGAGCGGCTCGACAAGGAAGGCACATTCCACATCGAGTGGATGCAAAAGTGAGTTGTGGGTTGCGATTAGCGAGAAGATAGAAGTTGGTTGTGGTTGAAAAGTGATTGGAGAGGCGGGATTGGCCGATAGCCGATCCCGCTTTTTTCTTACCGGCCAACGTAGGCGCGGGGGCGAAATCTCACGCCCAGGGTCTCTTCGGCAAAACGCCGACAGGCGTCCATATCCACCCCCGGGCAGGCCACGGCGCTCGCGGCGACCTCGGCGATGGCTGTTTTCGCTTCGGCGATGAACTGACCGACGGCCTCGAAGTGGAAGCGGGCTTCGGCGGGGCGGCACAATCGCGCATAATCGGCGGCGTTGCCCGCGTTAAGGCTGACCGATACGGCATCCACGACCGACGCCAGCTCGCGCACGATCGAGCGGCCATGGACGACGCTACCGTGGCCGTTGGTGTTCAGGCGGATGCGGCGAATGCGGCGCGATTTCAACCAGCGCCCCACCCGCAGAAGCGTCGGCAGCCGCAGGGTCGGTTCGCCGTAGCCGCAAAACACCACCTCGGCGACGTTGGCAGTTGGATGGCTTTCTCCGACAATCGGAATCCCGAGATTTTCGGCAATCGCCGCAATCACTTCGCCGGCCGACGGTTCGCGCGGCAGGCGCAAGTCGTAGCCGGCCAAGCTGCACTCGTGCGTCCGCGCGCAAAAGATGCAATCGTTGGTGCAGCGGTTGGTCAGGTTAATGTATAGCGCATTGCGCAAACGATAGGCTATCGAGGATGGCGGGATGTCCGGCCCCAGACGAAACAGCCGCATGGCGTTGTGCCGCGAGGCCGCAGCAACCTCGCTCGGACTGACGGCCAGCCGAAGAATTTGGGCGATCCTTTCGGCCGCGCGGGCAACATAGGCCGGCTCGTTTCGGCGTCCCCGCATCGGTTCGGGCGCCAGATATGGCGCGTCGGTTTCCAGAAGCAGGCGGTCGCGCGGGAGGATTTCCGCGACAATCTGCCGCAGGCGGTCAGCCTTGCGAAACGTGACCGGGCCGCCGATGCCGAGGTAAAGTCCCATGTCCAGAAAGCGACGCGCATCGTCAGCCGTGCCGCTGAAGCAATGGACCACGCCGCCGGCCGGCAGTGGAAGATGCTCGCCCAGAATGGCCGCCAGATCGGCGTGGGCTTCGCGGCAGTGGACCACCAGAGGAAGGCCGAACGACTTGGCCAGGGCGATTTGCTCGCGGAAAGCGCGCTGCTGGTTTTCGCGGGTTGAAAAGTTGTAGTGATAATCCAAACCCGTTTCGCCGACGGCGACAATGGAGCCGGCGCCGGCCAGGGCAGCGATGGCTGCTGCCGTCTGGTCAGACCAGCTGTCGGCGCGATGGGGATGGACGCCTGCGGTCGCCGCAAGCATTTCCTCGGCTCGAACCAGCGCCTGCACGGCGCGAGAGTCGTCGAGACTTTCCGCAACGGTAACAATGCGCTCCACGCCGGCGAACGCGGCTCGGTCAAGAACTTCGGCGAGGTCTTCCGCAAAGGATTTGTCGGTCAAATGGGCATGAGAGTCTATGAGAAGCATAAGTTGCGGGGTGCGCGATACGGTCGTTGCGCGTAGAGTTCAGCGGCTGTTCGGATTGGTACCATCGGGCGGATCCGCCTGCTTTGTCCGATGCGCGAAAATACCCGCCTCTGCGCAGGAGACGCAAAAACCTAAGTGGAGTGTTATCCAGCCGAGAGGATCGCGCCTTTGTCGCCCGACGACTGAACACCGCGAATAAACCGCCGGTAGGCGTAGAAGTCCTCGCAGAACTTCTTGCCTTCCTCGAACGTGATCTTCTTGGCGCGGACCAGATCGGCCAGCGCCTGATCGAACGTCTGCATGCCGGCCTCGCGGCTGCGGATGATTGGAAAGATGTCGGGAATGCGGTTTTCGCGGATCAGCTTGGCGATAACATCAGTGACCACCATAATCTCCTGGGCGGCCATGCGCCCGGAGCCGTCGGCCTTTTTCACCAGACGCTGGGTGATCGAGGCTTTGAGGTTCAGCGACAATTGCTCGCGCACCAGGTCGTGCTCGGCGTCGGGGTAATGGCCGATGATTCGCTGAATCGTGTGCACGGCGCCGGTCGTATGGAGCGTGCTCAGGAGCAGGTGGCCGGTTTCGGCGGCTTTGATGGCCACGCGGATGGTCTCGAGGTCGCGCATTTCGCCGATCAGAATCACGTCGGGGTCCATGCGCAGGGCCTGGCGCAGGCCCGTAGCAAAATCCGGGATGTCGTCGCCGACTTCGCGCTGGCTGATAACGCACTTGGCCGGCATATAGATATACTCGACGGGGTCCTCGATGGTAATCACGCGGCGCGCCTCAAGATTGTTGAGATGATTGATCATCGCGGCCAGCGTGGTGGACTTGCCGCTGCCCGTGATGCCCGTCAGGAGCACCATGCCGCGATGAATCCGGGCAATGGACTTGAGGACCTCGGGCATGTCCAGCTCGTCGAGCGTGGGGATTTTCATCGGGATGCAGCGCATGGCCAGGCCCAGCCGCTCTTTCTCATAAAAAGCCACGCAGCGGAACCGTTCCATGTTCCGATACTGATAGGAGAAGTCCACGCCGCGGTTGCTTTCGAGCAAGTGGGCGATGCGGGTGGGTACGATTTGCGCCACAATTTGTTCGACTTCCTCCCGCTCGCAAATCACGCCGTCCACGCGGACCAGCGAACCGTTGATCCGAAGGAAGGGCGTGCTGTCGGTAAGGATGTGGATGTCTGAGGCTTTGTGTTTGATGGCGGCCTGAACGAGGGTTTCAAAATTCAAACTCATCAGATACTTCCGACCTCCGGTGTACTAGGCGACTCCTTTGACGATGGGTGAAACCTTCGAGGTGTGTAATACTCGACAGCCGA
>JADFCW010000089.1 GCA_017161705.1 Candidatus Sumerlaeota bacterium
GCGGAAGCGAAAGCGCCGCGGGGGCCGTTCGGTTGCCACCGGCGCGTCAGCCGAAACTTTCAAGCGGCGCTCGAACGCATGCGCGACCGGCGGATTGCACCGCTCGACTGCGGCGGCCCATCGCCCGGTTGCGGCGCCGCGGCGCGGATTGCACCCGTTGCCCTGTTCTACACAAACCGGCCCGATGATCTGGCGCGCGCCGTGATCGAAACCTCGCTGGTTACCCATCGCGACCCCCGCGCCGTCGCCGCGGCACTGGCTGTGGCGCGGGCGATTGCGCAGTCGGTTGCGGGCGAAAAAAACCTGGCCCCGCGCGGGCGAGCCGAGGTTTTGGTTGAGCAGGTTCGGCGCGACGAGGCAATCTTGCTCAATGAATACGGTCGGCATTCATTGGCAGCAGCGGCTGGCGGTGCCGCAGGATCAAGAACAGCAACAGGCCGTCCACCTGCCCCACTCTTCTCCGATTCGCTTGCGCTTCTGCCGCGTCTTCTGGAAGAGAGCGACGACGCGCTGGCCTTCGAGAGCATTGTGCGCGAGGCCAACCGCTGCTCGCCCGAACGTCCGGTTCGTGATCCGAGCGAAGGATTTGCCGTCGCAGCAACCCTGACGGCGCTCTATCTCGCACTCGGCGGGCGCAGTTTCGCAGAGACGATGGAAATGGCATTGGGACTGGGCCGCGACGCGCACGATCTGGGCGCGATGGCGGGCGCAGTGGTGGCGGCCCGCGACGGCATCGAGGCGATTCCGGACCCCCTGATCCGCGGACTTTTCAACGCCGGGCAGATTCGCCTTCGCGCCGAAAACCTTCTCGCCGGCAAAATTGATTATTCGACTTGGCGCGGAGTGGTCGAGCTGGAGTCTGAGGCCGCGGCTGCGGAAGAGCGCGAGCGCCGGCGCCTCGCGGCCGAGTGGGACAAGGCAGGGCTGCTCGTAAAAACCAAACCGCGGCCGCGCCCGGCCCCCGAACCGCCGCCGTTCGCCCCGCCTCCCGATCTCTGGCTGCGTTCGAAAGAGAAACGCGAGCGCGAGCGGCTCAAGGCCGCCCGGGAGGCTGACCGGCGGGAAAAGAGAAAGCAGAAAAGAGGGGCGTAGCAGCCCCGCGCGCCGCCAGCGCCAAGGGTGCTTTTTGTCCACACCATCCACTGCACCCATGCTGTCTATGCGGTCCATTTTGTCCATTTTGGAAAAACTTCTGTTGACACTTTCCACCCGCCGACGCTAAGTATCCAACCTGTGTATGTGAAGGATTTGCCGCGGAATGCACATCAGGCAGATCGCCCTAGACAAAAAGTCGGTTGGCCGGAAGAAGGGGCCAAGCCGAAATCTTTTTGGCTAGCAGACAACGGCCGGCGGTCTTCACATCATCGCGCAGGAGGAGAGAAACCGATGAAGCATCTCGCACACGTGTCGCTGCTCATCGTTACGGCAGGATGGCTTTTCATGCCGGCCCCCGCAGACCCTGCCGTCGCGGGACTGCCCCAGTTTATGCCCGCCAACCCGACGCTGATCCATAAAGTGCAGCCCGACGGGACGCCCATTCAGGTCCGCTTGCGCGGCGATGAACGCTACCATTGGTTTGAAACCTCCGACGGCTATTCCGTCCAATTGAATGAGAAAACCGGTTTCTGGGAGTATTTGAAACTGGACGGCGCCGGAGCCTTTCAACTGACCGGCCTGATTGTCGGCCGCGACGATCCGGCCGGCGCCGGACTGAGGCCGAAACTGCTCGAAGATAAAGCGGTCATCGAGGCCAAACGGCAACTGGAAGTATCCCCTCTTCCGGACGGCGCGGCGGGCCAGTTTCGGCCTTCCGCTTATCCGTCCCTCCCCCCGGGCGGCACGCTGCCGGTGCTGGTAATTCCGGCCAATTTCAGCAATACCACCACCCAGGTGGCCACGACGGAATTTGAAGATTACTTCAACGCGGCGACCAACTCGGTTTCCGCTTACTTCCGCGAAGTCTCTTACAATCAGGTCAATGTGGTAGCCACCGTGACGCCATGGGTACAGGTTGCGGCCACGCGCAACGCTTTAGGGCCTTATAACACCACGGGCACGCAGACGCTTTTGCGTCGCGCGATTGATCTGCTCTGGCAGATGGGTTACGATCAAACGTTCTTTGAGCAATTCGATCTGGACGGCGACGGCATTCTGGAATCCGTTATCCTAATCCATCAGGGACAGGGCGAGGAAGAATCCGGCAATGTCAACGACCTGTGGTCGGGGTCGTTTCGCCTCGGAACCCGGTTCAATCCGCAGCCTTACGATGTGGACACCAGTTCCTCGACGCCGGGAGCGGCCGGCCTGAGCGTGCTGGATTTCATTTGCATCCCCGAGCTGCAGATGAACGTCAGCAGTTTTCCCCCTACCTTGGAGATTATTACGTTAGGCGTGTGCGTTCATGAAATGGGGCACGCGTTTGGTCTGCCCGACCTGTATGACACAAGTTACCGTTCCGCCGGCGTCGGCGATTGGTGCCTGATGGGTTTCGGCGCCTGGCTCGGCGTAGACCGCCCGGGCGACTCTCCGGCGCATCCGTCGGCCTGGTGCAAAGAGTATCTGGGCTGGGTGACGCCGGAAGTGATTACGGCCGCCGCCATCCGGAAACCGCTTCCCAATGTGGAACACAACCCGGTCATTCTGCGGATCAATCAAGGCCCGGATCCCAGCCGGTCCGAAGAACGTCTCCTGCTGGAAAACCGCCAGCTGTTCGGCTTCGACCGCGCGCTGCCCAACTTCGGCATGTTGGTCTGGCGCATTGACGGCACGTATATCAGCATGCGAATAGGCCAAAACACCGTCAATAATGATCCCACTCACTATGGCGTAACCTTGCTTCAGGCAGACGGCGATCGGGACCTTGAAGCCGGTCGCAATACGGGTGATCTGACCGATCCGTTCCCCGGCTGGGTTCCCGTTCGGCAACTCGGCCCGACTTCCGACTACGACGGATCGTTTTCACTTCCCGATACCAACAGCTACTACTTAGGCGACATGAACATCTGGATCGAAAACATCAGCGATCCGCTCGATCCCATGACCCTGGACATCCGCTTCTTCCCCAACTTGTCATTCCTTCCCACGTCGAATATCAATCTGACGATAGCCGACCCGTCTCGGCCGCCGGTGACGTTCCGCAACGGCAGCCAGAGGGTGTTGTTCCGGCCGGGCGATTCGCTGAGCTATTTTCTCCATATCCTCAACCGCGATGATAATTTCCCGCGCACGCGCCATTGCGAGGATGCCGGTGCATTCAACATGGAGTTCTGGGCCAGCCGAACCGGCGGTCTGACGCTCGACTATATGATTGCCACGACCGTGCGCGCCACGTCGGCGGCCGCCAACAGCCAGACCGCTTATTCGGGGGTGGGAACCCTGACCAGTGTACCCGACGGCGTCTATTCCTTGACGGTCACGCTCGACCGCCTCAACGAAGTCCGCGAGTCGGCCGAGCGCGATAATCTCTGGCCCAGCGGACGCCAGAAATTTCTTCTCATCCGGCCCAATACCGACGCCGACCTCGTCGTTCAGAACTTTTCCTTCGGTCCCAACTGGGCCGCACGCGGCGAGACGCTCCAGCTCGGCGGCCAGGTGATCAATCAAGGCACCGCGCCCACGGGGCCTTTCTGGATCGAATTCTGGGGCTCCTTCGACCGGCCCGATAAGCCTTATCCCACGCTCGATTTCTTCCTCTGCGACTCCATCCCCGTGCCGAATTTGGCGCCGGGCCAGAGCGTCTCACTAGCCGGCTACACGCGCACGCGTTATCGCATTCCGGCCCATGATATGCTCCAGAAATTCACGGTAGTTTGTTTTGCCGACCGCAATGATCAGGTCAACGAACAGATCGAAACCAACAACTATCAAAGCGTCGGGCCGCTCTACTTTTCGACCGCCGCCGGGGCGCCGCCCGCCTCGGGGCAAACGCTGGCCGCAGCGCCCGCCCCCGAACCGGAACCCGCTCCGCGTGCTTCCGTCCCTGTTGTTCCCGCGCAGAGCGAGCTGCCCGAACTGGCCATTCGCGTCACGACCGTTACGGCAACGGGCCAGCCGGCGCCCAACGATCTGATGATTCATCTGATTGTGAAGAACTGGACGATGACAACGGCCACGCAATCGGTGGCGCGCGTGGCGGTCTCGCGCGACATGACAATTTCGCCCGACGACTTCTTCTGGGTCAGCGACATCGCCGTTCCGCTTCTGCCGCCGCTCGAAGAGTTCTCCACGCAAATCCCTGTCACGGCCCCGAATGTCCCCCAGGGCCTCTATCGCGTTCTCGCGCAATGCGACGTGAACAACGACGTGGCCGAGGTCGTCGAAACCAACAACGTCTTTTACGCCGGTCCTGTTATTGTTGGCGTGGATCTCGCGTTCGAGTTCTTCGCTTACACCGAATTGCACGACGCTCCGGTGTCGAACTTCAACGTGCGGTTCTCCGAGCCGGGGACCAGTATGACCGTTGCCGTGCGCGTCTTCAACCGCGGGCTGTGGCCCGTAACCAATTACTACTGGCTGGAGTTCTGGGGCTCGCGCAAAGGCGGTTTCTCGCTCGATGAGTTCCTCAGCGACTCGCGCATCATGCCGCCGATGGGCCCGCTGGCTACATTCGATTATATGGACACCAAGAAGATCTGGAGCGTGCCCGACGGCCGCTACACCGTAATGGCCGTGGCCGACCGGCCGAATGCGATCGGCGAGGTCTTCGAAAACAACAACCGGATTGCGGTGGGCGGCAAACGGCTGCTCGAACTGCGGCCGATCCGCAACATGAATCTGGCGCTCTACAATTTCCGGTTTGCGCCCGATCCCGTCCGCCGCGGCGACTGGATTAAGTTCAGCGGCACGGTGGTCAACGACGGCGGCGAATACAGCGGGCCGTTCTGGATCGAGTTCTGGGCTTCGCGCAGCACCTTCCCGCAGCTGGATTTCCAAATCTGCGACTCGATCTATATCGAAACGCTGCGGCCGGGCCAGCAGGTTTTTCTCCAGCCTTACCAGCGCCGGCTCTATCGCAACATCCCGGTCGGCAAGTTCGACGTAATCTGCATTGTGGACCGGCCCGACAACATTTCGGAAGACGACGAGTCGGACAACTACGATGTCCAATTCAACGTGGACATCCTGTGGTAGGCGCCGGCAGAGCCGAAACGCCTAGCACGCAGTCCAAGAGCCCGCCGGTCTCCCCTGCGCGGATGGGTACATCCCGGAACATTCTCCTGCTCAATCCTCCCGGTCGCGAGACCTATATCCGCGACTACTATTGCAGCCATGCTTCAAAGGCCACCTACAACTGGGGGCCGTTTGATTTAATTGCCCTCAGCGGTCGGCTTGCCCGCGGCCATCGCGTCCAAGCTCTCGACGCCATGATCGAGCACCTGACAGCCGAACAGGCGCTCGGGCGAATCGCCGCGACGGACGCCGACACGATTGTGTTTCTCACCGGTGCCGTCTCGTGGGACCAGGACTTCGCCTTTCTTGAACGTCTCATCCACGAAACCGGCCGCCCGTATGACTGCATCGGCTGCGGCGACATTCTGTTTGCCGAAGACCGCAAGTTTCTCGAACGCTTCGACTTTCTCAAAGCCTGCATACTCGATTTCACCTCTGACGAGATTGCCCGGTGGCTGGGCGGCGACACAGCAGACCCCGCGGCGCCCTTCTCTTCGCTCAGCTATAAAACGCCCGACGGAACCGTCATTCCTGCAACGCGCAAATTCTCGCGCGAGCCGTTCACGCTCCCGCTCCCGCGCTACGATCTGTTTCCATTCCGCAAATATCGAATCCCGCACGGCCGGCGCATGCCCTATGCAGGCGTTCTGGCCAGTTACGGCTGCCCCTATCATTGCGACTACTGCATCGGCGGAGAACTGGGATTCAAATTGCGCGACCTCGACAACCTGTTCGAGGAACTGCACCATCTCAAGCGACTGGGCATCCGCGAACTGTGGTTCAAGGACCTTGTGTTCGGCGCCCCGCGCGAACACTACCTGCAGTTGCTCGACCGCCTGATCGCCGAGCGGCTCGATTTCACCTGGGTATGCCTTTCGCGCGCCAACGTGCTGACCCTTCCGCTGCTTCAGCGCATGAAACGCGCCGGTTGCCACGCCATCCAACTCGGTGTCGAAACCGCCGACGATGAGCTACTCAACCGCTACAGCAAGGGACTGAGCACGGAAAAAGTGCGCGAAGCCGTCGCTCTGTGCAAACAAACCGGCATCGCCGTTCTCGCCCACTACATGCTCGGCCTTCCCGGCGACACCGAGGAGAAGATCGAGCGCACCATCCGCTACGCCATCGCGCTCGACACGGAGTTTGCCTCGTTCAATGTCGCCATGCCGCGCATGGGCACGGCGTTTCGCGCCGAGGCGCTTCGCGCCGGCCTGATCGGAGAGGACACGACGGTGCTCGACAACTCGCGCGCAATGCCCGTGTACGACCTGCCCGGCCTCCCCCGCGAAACACTCTGGCGCCTGCGCAACCGCGCCATTCGCCGGTTCCATCTCCGCCCGTCCTATATTCTCCGGCGCCTGTTCGGCGTGCGCTCCCTCTATGAGCTGAGCGAGCTGTTCCGCGAAGGCTTCTCCCTTCTCGCCTCTACGCTGAAATAGAACCCAGCGCACCACTCTGATCGAAAATCGAAAAGTCGCCGGAAAAATTGCCCTTGAGTTTTGCGTTTCACCTCTGAGAAGATTGTCCTGTTGTCTGGTCAAGGCGCCGGAGTGGCGGAACTGGCAGACGCACCGGACTCAAAATCCGGCGAGCCTCAAAACTCGTGAGGGTTCGACTCCCTCCTCCGGCACCAGAAAAGTCGGGCGCAAGCGACAATACATCAATCGCCTGCGCCGTTTTTCTTTCTCACCAACCTTCTGGTTTTCCGGTTTCGAGCGACCTTCATCCGGAGCTGCTTTGAACAGGAAGATGGTACCGAGTTTTTGATACACAACGGATGTTCCCCCTCGGACAGAGGGGAACAGTGGGTGGATAGTTTGCCGGGGTGGATTGGCGTGTGGCAGGGTAGAGTACTCCCTTGGGGTTTTTCGGGGGACTTCGTTCGGTTTTCGGGGAGACATCGCGCGGTTGTCGAGGTGCGACCTCACCTCCTCTCTCGGCCAGCAGCCTCTATCCACATCGGCAACAGGCCGACCAGAAGTGTTGGAATTCGCGCTGAACCGTCCGGCAGACCCCCAGCAGCTGGATTTATCCCCCGAAATCGGGAGAAGGTTATAAGGAATAAGTTGCCATGTGAGAAAGAAGGGGCGTAAATGGGGTTAAATCTTGGGCAAACCCTCCGGCTGTCGCTTCGCAAAACCATGCGGAGGATCGAGGGCTCGGCCAACAGGACCGGAAAACTGCTTGACATTCATAAGGCAAGGTAGCTTTATATCACACGGTGGATGTGAAGAAAGGCGCATTTGTCGATCGGTTTAATTTAATGTTCGCCGGAGGCTCCAGATGAAAAGACTGATCGCTCTGTCCGTACTCCTGGCCGCAGCGGTCTCGTGCTCGCGAAGCGGCAAACCCCTTGTGGCCGAGTCCGCTCTTGGGGTAGGACGCGAGTTTTTCGATCCGCATTATTTCCGGGACACTCCGCTGGCATGGAAAGTGATCTGGTTCATTGGCCCCGGCCACTGACCCATCGTCCGCTCGCTGACCACGGTGGTCGGCATTGACAGGTTGGATGTGAGAGATCCTGACACAGGCGAAATCCTTTACTACCGCAGCGTGATGTACTACTTGTGGCTCTATCCGATCAAGAAATCGCTGGGAACGGCCGACGATCCATCGCGTTTGCCGCCGGCAAAAAAAACCGTGGCGCAACGGCCGACCGCAACATCGCCCCGACCGACGGGCTTGCCGTCGGCACCCCTTGCGCGGCCCCCCGTGCCGTCGCCTCCGCCTGCACCGCCAGCCGGTGTGGTTCCGGTTCAGCCGCCGCCGGCCGCGGCTCCAGCGCCCGCGGCACCGGTGCCGACTCAGCCTGCCGTGCCGGTTCCCCCGGCACCGCCAGCCCGTACCCCTGCGCCGACGCCGCCCAAGCAACCCGGCTCGCCCGTACCGCCGGCGATTCCGCCGGCTCGTCCGCTGCCGGTCGCGCCGCCTGTGCCGCCTGCATAGTCTTTTTTCTGATAAGCTGTGCGGAGCGAAATTGCAAAGCAGAAAGCCATGCGGACAGACCAGACGCGAAAGAAAAGCCTCTGGGAAAAAGGCTTTCGCAGGCCGCCGATCCGAGCCGCAAGGTGCGGTTTACAATTCTGCAATAACCTCTAGATCAAAAAAGAAACACCGCGTGCCAGTAGCTCAGGCGGATAGAGCAGCGGACTTCTAATCCGCAGGTCGGGGGTTCGAATCCCTCCTGGCACGCCACTGACTTTTCGTGAGCTTGCAAATTAAGCTATAGTACAGGCTGTACTCGGTTTGCAGAAAAAGGAACGAACTATCGCGATAGAGCACTTCAGGGCTAGTAGGTCATTGCTCATCCGGGTAGACAAAAACTCGTTTTCTCGGAGGGAGGTAGGGCTCGTTCGCCTTGAGGAGTGTCGGGGACGTGCCATGTTGACGAATGTAATTCAAGACTGATCGGTGTGTCTCGCGACACTGCCGACGAGGACATTTGCGTGTGTGGTCCCGCTCCAGTAGTAAGGCCAATCGGTCTGTCCAAGTTCGTTCTTGATCGTCGATTCGAACATACGATACTTACAATCATTGGGCTTTTGCCAGTTCTTTTTGCCATGACCTCGATCCTTCACATGGTTTTGCGAAGCGACCATCGGAGAGTTTGCTGCGGCGTATAGGGGCGGAGCAGGGTAGAGGCCTCCGTTGAGGTTTTTGCGGCGAGATCACGGTCGCTTGTCGAGGTGGCGCCTCACCTCCGCTTTCGGCGCGCAACCTCCATCAACATCGGCAACAGGCCGACCAGAAGTGATGGAATTTGCGCTGACCCGTCTTGCAGACCCCCAGCAGATGTACCGTCACCCTGCGCGCGCTAGGCGATGCAGGCCGGCAAGGTCAGCGGCCGGCACTGGAATCGCCACAGGCGCATCCATCGCGGCTTGAACCGAGGGGGTTTGACCGCCAACTTTGGCTCTCGCTTCTGCCCCGCGGCCGGCAGAGGCAGACGTTGCGTTTTCTTCTCACTTACAGCAGGCCCTTTTTAGTGGTTCTCCAGACCCGCCATCCGCGCATACAACGCCCAGACGCCTCCGTGTAACTGCCCTTCCCCCGCACCGTGCATCCCGCCGCATCTCGCCGCTTTCTCCTCGTCCACCACCCCGCAACAACTCTGCCCGCCGAGCGGCCTTTTCCACCCGTGCCAAACCGTGGAACTCCGTCACCGGCTCTTCGGCATACTCCACCCGGATCGCCTTCACCTTGTTCCGCTTCCTGCAGGTCACCGTCCGACGTCCCTCCTGGTCATGGATTGCGCTCTTCCCTCAACGCAAAACTCCAACAACCAAAAACTTCATGACGCCAGGCTGAGTTCTGCACAACGCCTTTTCGAGACGATATGAAAGATCGGGCGGAAAGGCAACCTGGGAAGATTTGGTCTTGACATGAGCTGGTGGAACAAAAAAATAATTTTGGACTTGAGGGTAGGTATTACGATGTCAGGAGCGGTTTTTAGTCTAACCACAGGCGCTGGGTTTTAGGGCAAGGACTGTCGCAAGCAGGGAAAAGGGAATCCCGATGCCGATCCTAAACTACAAGGCCCGCGAGATCGTTTGCAAGATCGTTTATTTTGGCCCGAGTCTGGGCGGGAAAACAACATCTATCAAGGCGATCCACGAGGCCACGCCCGAGGGACGAGCCTCGGCGCTGCAAACCATCCAAACCGAGGGCGACAGCACGCTGTTTTTCGATTATTTTTCGCTGGACCTCGGCCAGGTCTCCGGCATGCGCGTCCGGTTTCAGGTCTATGGGGTTCCGGGACAGCCGTTTTACCGTCAAACCCGCAAGATGGTGTTGATGGGCGTGGACGGAATTGTCTTTGTAGCGGATTCCGCACGGCATCGTCTCGAGGATAATGTCGCCAGCATGACGGATTTGAAGGAACTGCTGGCCGAGCATGGTTATAACTATGCGGACATTCCAATGATCATGCAGTATAACAAGCGGGATTTGGAAAACCCCATGCCGATCGAGTCGTTGGAGTTTCATGTGAACGAGCGGAAGGTCCCCTCGTTTGAATCGGTAGCCACGAAGGGGGAGGGCGTGCGCGAGCCGTTCAAAGCTGTTTGCATGGCTGTGATCCAAAAGATGAATGCCAACCAGATGAATCGTTCGGGGCTGGGCGCCGCGAAACCCGTTGCCACCGGCGCGCACGGAGATTCGGGCAGGGCATAACGGAGAGAGCCTATGGCACGCCAATTTTTTATGCTTTCGGAAGATGCGGTCAGAGAAATTGAAAAAACCCTGGCGACGCTGGTCGCTGAAACCAAAAGCCGCTATGCGCTGGTCATTGACCGCAGCGGCTACTTGATTGCCAGCTGCGGCCAGCCCGCCCACGTGCATCCCGAAGAGCTCAGCGCCATTGCGGCGGGAATTGTTTCGGCCATGCAGGTGATTGTGAATCTGGCCGAATCGCAGGAATCCACAATTGCCTTCCACAGCCAGACCATGCCGGACCTTCATATTGCGTGGATCAATCCGCGCGTATTCCTCCTGCTGGCTTATGACGACAACACGTCGGAAATCATTGCGCGGGGGCGTGCCCGCCAGGCCGTGCGGGCTCTGTCGCCGTTCCTCGCCCAAGACCAAACCCAGCAAACCGACCTGGGGTCGGTGGAGTTTATCGAGAGCAAGCTGAGTGAACTGTTTCAAGACCTCTAGTGGTTCTTCACGTCGCATAGGGTAAAGACCCAGTTCAACGGCAGGGAGTTCTATCGTTCGCTTGCCCGTTATTGTCGCGGGGCCTGAGCGGGTGCTTTGCATCGGGTATGCACTAAACACGCACGCTAGAGCGAGGAGAATACGGCGAACCTCGAGGTGGATCTGCGTGCGGGTTGTATTAAATTCGCGGGGAAGGGCGGCCAGATGTCCAAGCCAAAGAATTTAGGGCGGGCAGGGTTTGCGATTTTTGTTTTGGCGGCGGTTTCCGCCCTCGCGGCCGAAGCGGCCACCACGCCCTCGATCTCGCTGACCGAAGACATCGGACAGGCGGTCCGCAAGAAGGTGGCCGACGAACTCGCCAAGACGCTGCGCGACCGCGCCGCCGAGTATCAACCCCTTCTTGACTCGCTGCGCAAGCGGTCGAGCGAAGAACTTCAGAAGATCGGCCAGTGGGAATACCATGTGGTATCGGCGCGCACGTCGGAGCCCGCCGCGCTGGCCGCCGTTCTCAATGAGTGCGGCGAGAAAGGCTGGGAGTGTTTCCATATCATTTCGGCACCGCCCGCATCGGCGGGCAGTTTGCCTGCCGAGCATCTGCTTGTTTTCCGCAAACCCAAAGCTTTCTGGCTCGGCCAGCTGCCGCTGCGCGAGATTCTCCGGCTCTTGCTTTCGCTGTGGTCGGTTGCGGGCGACACGCCGCCCGTCCCGCCCTGATGCGCGCCAACCTATCGTCTATTCACTTCAATTCCACAACCGTCACACCATCGCCGCCGTCGGGCGGATCGGCCAGACGAAAAGAGCGAACACTTCGGTGGGCGCGGAGGAATTCATGGCAGGCTTTGCGCAAGGCGCCGGTGCCCCGGCCATGGCGGATGTGCAGCGTTTCGATGTCCTGCTGCAGAGCGAGATCAATGAACTTGTCGAGGCGGGCGATGGCTTGGTCGGCGCGAAGACCATGGAGATCCAGCACGCGCGAAATGGGCTCGCGCGGCCGGCCGTGAAATGGGCGCCGCACCCTTTCCGCTGAGGATGTTTCCTCGAGCAGCACCGCCTGATCGGGTGCGACCTCGACCTCGATGTTGCGAATGCGGACCACGACGCGCTGGCGCACAGGGTCCACGCGAACGACGTCGCCCTCGTCGTGCAGGAATTCCACACGCACGCGCCGGCCAGGCTGAAAGCGTTCGAGAGCCAACGGGGCAAACGGCGCGTCGCGGTCGAATGTCTGCAATTCGCTCCGCACTTCGTCCTGCATGGCCTGAATCTGACGCTTGGCCGCCAGCACCTCGTCGCGCGAGGCGAAATGCGCGATTTGCTGTTCGACCTGCTGGCGGACATTCCGCAGCCAGGCGTCCTTTTCTTCGAGAAACTTGCGTTTCAGATTGCGGCGTTCCTCCTGGAGGGCCTCGCGCTCGCGTTCGAGCTGGTCGCGAAGGTTTTCAGCAGCGCGCTCGCGGTTGGCGGCATGTTCGAGTTCGCGCGCTAGCTCGCGCTCGCGGTCCTGCAGGCGCAGAAGCACCTGATTCAGGTCATAGACACTTTCGGGAAGGAGTTCGTAGGCGCGCTCGATGACGCGGCGGTCGAGGCCCTGTTGGGCGGCAATGATCAGCGCTTCGCTGACACCCGGAGTGTCGAGCCGGAGGCGATAGGTGGGCCGGCGCGTCGAAGGATCGAGATGGAACGAGGCATTGCGGGCGCGCGGGTGGCTTTCGGCCCACGCTTTGAGGGCCCCGAGGTGGGAGGTGACCAGGGTCAGGCTGCCGCGCTCGATCAGCGACTCGACGATGGCCACGGCCAGCGCCCCGCCCTCGGTCGGATCGGTCGCCGTGCCGAGTTCGTCGAGCAGCACCAGCGTGGCGTCGTCGGCCACGGCCAGCATTTGCGCAATGCGGCGGATGTGCGAGGAAAACGTGCTGACGCCCGAGGTAACATCCTGCTCGTCGCCGATGTCGGCAAGGATGCGGCGAAAAATCCGGAAATTGGACGCCGGGTCGGCCGGAACCGGCATTGCCCCTTGCACCATGAGCGTGAGAAGGCCGACGGCCTTGAGCGCGGTCGTCTTGCCGCCGGCGTTTGGGCCGGATATGATGAGGCCGCGATCGTTGGATTCGAGCGGCAAGTCCAAAGGGACCGAGGTTTCGGGACAATGCAGAACAAGGAGAGGATGGTGGGCGGAAACCAGCCGAAGCGGCCGCGAGGCCTGCCGTTGCGGCAGCGTCCAGCGGCGGTTGTAGCCGAATCGGGCGCGGGCGATCCGCTCGTCGAGGTCGGCCAGCAGGGCAGTGTTGTGTTCGAACGAGGGGAGCTGCTCGCGGATCGCATCGCAGAGTGCGATGAGGATTTTGCGGACTTCCTCGCGCTCGGCGACCCGCCGCTCGGTCAGATCGTTGGTCATTTCGACCACCGGAAACGGCTCGATGAAAAACGTCTCGCCGCTGTGCGAGGCATCGTGGACAATGCCGCGAATTTTGCCCTTGGCGCCGGCCTTGACGGGCAGCACGTAGCGGCCCTGCCGCTGCGTGATAAACTCATCCTGCAACACATCGCCGTCGGCCAGCGTGCGCATGAGGCGTTCGAGCGTGTGCTGGATTTGCGCTTCGAGGGCGCGGATTTCACCGCGCAATTCCCGCAGCCTCGGCGAGGCGGTGTCTTTCACCTCGCCGTTGGTTTCAATGGCTTGCCGGATGGGGTACTCCACATCGTGAAGCAGGAAAAGACCGGCGGCATGTTGGGCGAGCGTCGGCGCGTCGGCGGAGTGCTGAGCGAAAAATTTGCGGACGCGCGCTACGACCGAGCAGAAGTCGGCGACTTGAACCAGTTCGGGCGGGTCGAGAATCGCATGGCGCGGCCAGACGCGTTTCCAATACGCCCGCAGATCGAGCAGGCCGTCCAGCGGCGGCTCCTGATTGCAATCAAAGAGACGATAGAGTTCGGCCATGCAGGCGTATTCGCTGGCGATCTCGCCGGGGTCGGTCGAGACCGGCCGTTTGCGGGCGCGCTCGCGGCCGAGGTCGGAGCAGGCGGCTCCGGCAACGGCCTCGCGGATTTTGCCGAACTCTAAAACGTCTTCGGTGTGGGGGTCCACGATTTCAGACTCCGTGTGTGCGCGGGTCTTTGTGTCGGACCTGTCGGGCAGGCTAGGTGTGTCGGATGCGTCGGACCTGTCGGACAGGTCATTTTTCTCCGGGCAATGGAATCTCCAACGCAGTCGTTCCGTCGGGCTGATAGACCCAATAGAAGCGGAGGCCGATGTATTCGCGGGAGCGAACGTCGCCGGCGAGGTCAATTTTTGCATAATGCACGCCGTCGGCGGTTCGGACGAAAAAGACCGCGCGTTCGCCCTCGGCGGTTTCGCGCAAGTCCACGCGCGGGGTGTAGTCGGCGGTCGGGGCGGCGGGCATATTGAACAAAGCATATTCCCCAAACAAGCCGCGTGCGCGGTAGAAGCCGCCGTTACCACGCGCAACCAGAACGGCGATCTGCTTGCCCGACTCGTCGGGTTCGCCGATGAAATCCGATTCACTTTCCGCAGCCATGCGGTGCGCGGCAAAGTGCCAGCCGATCCGGCGGCCGGACAGGTGGAACTGAATTTCGCCCTCGCCGCCGGGCAGCGGGCGCGGCGCACCCACGGGCAGCAGGCCGATTTCCACACGATACACGTTGCTCAGCGACGTGGTTTGCATCTGGCGCAGCGCGGGACATTCATAGTTGGGGTAGAAACCCGAAGCGCGCGCAAGGATGGTGAACCGCGCCTGCATGTTCTCATGCTGGACTTCGAATTCGCCATTGGCGCCGGCAACGCGGTCGAAACGTCCGCCGTCCACCCAATTGTAACGCTCGTCGAGTTTCTGAAACTGCACCGAGACGGCGGCGCCGGCAACTGGCCGGCCGGTTTGGCGATTGACCACTCGGCCTTTGACGATGGCGCCTTTCTGACAGGCGAAAGCGCCGACGATAGCGAGCGGAAGAGCATAGACCCGAAGCAAGCGGCAGCACAGAAAGAACATGGATGTTCTCCTTGCGACGGCGATGGGCAAAATGGACGCTCAGGACGGCATCGGCGCAACCCGCCGCCTGCCTCCCGCAACCCACCGCCCACAACTACTCGCCCAAGACCTTGATGATCAACCGTTTCCTTCGGCGGCCGTCGAATTCGCAATAATAGACCTGCTGCCACGGTCCGAGGTCCAGTCGTCCGGCCGTGATGGGAAGGATGACCTGATGGCCGACGAGAATATTTTTGAGATGAGCGTCGGCGTTGGTCTCGCCCGTGCGATGATGGCGATAATTGCGGCCCGAGGGGGCGAGGCGCTCGAGCATCTCGTCTATGTCGGCGATGATGCCATCTTCGGCGTCATTGACCCAGACACCTGCAGTGATGTGCAGGGCCGATACGAGCGCGAGGCCTTCCTGCACGCCGCTTTTGGCGACCACCTCGGCCACCTTGTCGGTGATGTTGATGTATTCGCGGTGCCGCGCGGTGTTGAAAGTAAGATATTCCGTTTGCGATTTCATGCGACACTCCTATGTTTGCAGTTCGCAGTGCGAACTTCGGGTTGCCGGTTGCAATCCCTGCTAATGGTTTCTTACTCAGCATTCAGTGTCAGCGCGAGTTTCTGAATGTAAAACTCATCTCCCTTGCACCAGGGCAGATCGAGAAAGCGGGCGAGTTGGGCCGACGGCTCGTTGAGGATCAACGCGCGGGCGGCGAATACTTCCATCCCGGCGGTCGGAAAGGCCAGCGGCGTTTCGTTGCGCCACATGTGCTCGAACGTCCATGCCATCCACCACAGGGGGCGGTGATGATCCACATAGACGTCCATGAGACGCCGATGGGTGCCGCCCGTATGTTCGCGCAGGAGCCGCCCGACTTCCGGCGCGAGGTTGCGCCAGCGGCCCAAGATGGTGCGCAGATGCGGCACTTGCACAATCAATCCGTCCTCTGGATGGGCCCATTCGTATTCGAGCCGCTCGCGCATGGCTTTGCGAAGCGCGGGCATCGCCTCGTTCAGAAAGTCGGTGTCGCCCAGATGTTTGCCAATGCGGCAGGCGGCAATCAGGCCGGCGATTCGGGCGTTGCCGAAATCAGGCTCCATTTTTTCGGCGGCGGGAGTGAACAACGCGCGCAGCTTCGGCCAGTCGCGTTCGAGCCGCGCCCAGTCGCCGGTCGCCTCGGCCCAGAGCCAGAGCGGATAGAGCCGCGCCAGATCGCTTCGCACGAGGTCGTTTTGGATGCGCAGCATCTTCTCCGGCGCAGGATCATAGAGCGACCGCACGTCGCCGACGTTCGGATCGTAAGCGGTGCGGCCCGTCAGGCCGCCGAGCGGTTTGCCTTCAGCGGACAGTTGCGCGACGCGCGCCTTGACGCGCTGTTGCAGCGTCGCGGGAAGATGAGGATACGCCAGTGCAAGCGTGTAAAGCGTTTCGGTCGGCTCGACAAAAAAGCGATACGCCTCGGCGGGATGCTTGCCGGCGGGAAAGAGAAGCGGCTGCCAGTCGCGGGCGATGAGCTCGGCGACGGCGTCGGTCAATTTGTTGCGCAGAACCACATGTTCCTGGCGGCGTGATGTTCCAAATTTCGGGGTTTCCCAGATAATCTTGTCGAGGTCGGCATCGGTCGGAGTAGAAACGTTGGCGGAAGCGGAGAAAAGCGGCAGGGCGGCCACCTGCGGCTCCACACCCTCGAGCGTCACTTTCAATCGGGGCATCTTGAGCGAATCCCAGTCCCACTTCAGCGTGCAAATCTTTTTCCATTCTTCGTCGGTCAATTTCTCGGACGGCTCGGCAACTTTTTCAGAGGCCTTGCCGCCGGGCTGCATCCGATAGGCAATCACCGCGCAGCCGGCATTGATCTCGTGCGTCGGTAGATAGTAAAAACTGTCGCCCGCAATCGAAATCGGAACATCCATGGCCGATCCGCCGCCGTAGACCGCCGTTCCGCGCGCGATCCATTCCCAGCCGACGGGCAGCGGCTCGCCGCGCAAAATGCGCGCCCAGAGGGCCAGTGCCGTTCCCGGCTTGACCTCGTGCACACCGCGGCACATCGGCTCCGCGTAGCCCTGCAGTGTGTCGAGGTCCATCGCATTGACATTGTCCTGATGAGTGTTGAAGAGGACGCGGCCGCCGACCGTTAGCGCGCATTGCTCGTCGTGAACGAGCAGCAGCGAATCGTGCCAGCCGTAGGTGCGCGACTGGTCCATGATCGGCGCGATGTCGCCCGTTTGGGTGTCGAGATAGCCGACGTTGAGAAACGGGCTGTAATGCTCGTAACGGCTGCGCAGAAGCGCCTGATATTTGACGATGACCTTGCCGTCGGGCGCGACTCGTGCCGGTTCGCCGGGCCCGTTCATGCTTTCGCCATACACAAGCGGAGCGACGAATTTCTGCCGCCCGGTTTGCGGATCGAGAGCGAAAAAGGTTTGCAGGGCAGGTTCATCGCTCAGTCGTTTGCGCAGATAGCTCATCTGGCGCGAATAGGTTTCGGGGCGGGCCAGCTGCTCGAAGTTCCGCTTTCGGAGCCGGTCGTTTTCCTCCTTTTTATGGCGCCAGCTGGCGAAGTCGCCGAAGACTTCCTTTACCATGTCGGGCAGAACGGGCATAATTGCATCGGCGCCGGCGCACGGCATAACAGTGATGAGCACTGTGCCGTCGGGGGCGACGACCGGGTGATAGGCGCGAAAACTGACACCGGGGAGTTTGGCGCTTTTCCAGACCAGCCGGCCGGAGTCGAAATCGAATGCATAGACGTGCATGTCCTCGCTGCCGACATACACGCGGCGACGCTCAGGATCAACGGCGGGGCTGTTGAGAATCGGGCCGCCGGTCGGTGCGGTCCACTTCACCATGCCCTCGGCTGCACCGCAGGCGTAGAGTTTGCCGTCGCGGCTTCCGGCGATGACCAGGTCTTCGAAAACAACCGGCGAATTCCAAACAGCAGCGCCGGTTCGCACCGCCCAGGCAAACGATCCGTCTTTCGCATGGACGGCATAAAGTTTGCCATCGGCAGTGCCGAAAAAGACTTTGCCGCCGGCTGCGGCGCACGTGTGCAGAATCGCTCCGCCCGCCCGATAGGTCCAGACGTCCTTGCCGCTCTCGGCATCTATGGCGTGGAGGACGCCAGCCATCGTGCCGATGAACACTTTGCCGTCGGCGATGATCGGCTGAATACCTGCGATCAGGCCTTCGTCGGGAAACAGACGATACCACTTGCGCTCGAACGGCGGGCGCAGTTCCGTCGGGGTTGCCCCGCTGCGGGCGGGGTCGTGGGCCAGCATGGGCCAGGCGGAGGCGGAACGAGCCGATTCGTTGGGGTCGGCGCATAGCCTTCCGAGACAGACCATCCCCTCCAGCAACAAAGCGAGAAACCAAACCCTCATGTTGTGGAACCTAACGAGACCAATCCGCCATTGCATTGCCGAATGATTCATTTCCCGGAATCGTTTGGAGAGACGGCCGCTGCGGGCCGCCGCGAACTGCAGCCAGCCGTGCGGCGTTGTTGTTTCGGCCTTATCGCTCGAGGCAGTGTCTGGATAAAAACCCCGCGATGAAAACAAAGCGGCAGCAGGGCGGCACGCAGTCCAAAGCGAAAATATCCTTTCCCCCTTTTCGGCAGACCCGTATTGGAAGCGGCCGCCAGCTTACCCCGGCCAGCGATCCCGAATCTTAGCCGACTTGCGAGGGATCGAGTGGTTTTCGCCTCGTTTCCCGCCGCCGGCTACGGATGCACGACCGGATTCCATTCGAGCCCGGGAACGGACTGGAGGTCGTCCACGCCTTCTTCGAGGACTTTCAGGCCGGCGAACCTCGCGAAGCGCCGAATGTCCGTGCTGTGATCGCCATAGAATATCACGCGATGCAAGCCGCAGGACCAGTCTTCCATCATTTTGCGCGCGTTGGCAACCGTTGTGGTGATCTTGGTGCGGCAGCCGCGCTCCACATACGGTGTGTCAATGATCTGTCCTGTCGAAAACAGCATAATGTTATCGCCGATCAGGCGCGCCATGCTGATGGGCTGGCCCTTGCGCATCTTGACGTATAGCGAGCAGCCTTTGAAGTCCTCGAGGTGGCTGCGTATGATATACTCGCATTCAGGACCGTCGGGACCGTCCATGCGGAGCGGCGCCACGCAATGGGCGTGGGTCACCGTGTTGTTCGACAGATCAATTACAGGATCGGTGACAAACCCGGCTTTGTTGACCAGATACTGGAAGATCAGCGAGGTCATGGTGGACTTGATGTCGGCCTCGCAGACACCGGGCAACCCCATGCTGCTCAGACGGGAGAACCCCAGACACGGATAGCCCTCTCCTTTCTGAATCAGGCCGCTGCCCAAACAGTTGATCGTGATGGCGTGGGCTTTTCGGGCGATCATCAGATCGCGCATGGCCAGATACATGCGGGCGGAGCGAGCGATTTCTTCATCGCTGGGTTCGACAATTTTCCTGGCATTCTTTTTCCAGCGGAGCGCTTCCTCGGCCACCTCATCCTTGTCGGCCGCCTCATAGCAGTGCGTGAGGTCATCCAGCGAGATGGTCTCGATAGTCGTTCCGAATTTCTTCTTGATGGCCGGCGCGTAAGCCTCGTCCACCTTCCTGTTTCCCGGCAACCAGAGCACCCTCGCCTCTTTCAAGCGGCGAAGGGCGCAGATGGGCCGTACGGCGCGGACCAGGTCGCGATAGTCGCTGCTCGGATACATCTCGATTTTTTTGCCCTGCCGCTGCATCGAGGCGATGATGTGCCATTCGTGGCCCGCGTAAGGACGGGCAAACACAACTACGGGAACGCCAAGTTCGAGCAGACTGTTGATCAGGTGGCCGGTTCCGAGCGAGAGATGAAGAATAAGAATACCATCCACATTGGTCAGTTTGGTCTTGGCAGCGTTCAAGGCTTCGGACGTAACCACCAGATCACCGCCGACAAACTCGATATCGGCCATTTGCGGCGCCAACGCGGCGAACGCCTTTTCGTATTCCTTGACTTCTTCTTCGAGATTCTGCGCCGGGGTCGGCCAGGAGCCCGGCTTGCGCCCGATATAGACCTTGCCGATGCGGGTTTTCGTGCCGCGAATCAACTCCACGGGAATTTTCGGGTCGGCCTGGCCGACTCCACGCGAGCGGCTAAAAGCGCCCAGTGCGAGAGCGCCCGACGACGCTCCAATGAATTGCCGGCGGTTCAGTCCATCTGTCATCGTTCTATTCTCCTTTGTTGATCTGCGGACGGCGCACACGGGAATCCGCGCACACGCCCGATGCCCCGCATTCCGCGCCGAAGCCGTTGTTCCTCCTTCGGCGTCGGCATTCCCTGCTGCCAAAAGTGTCACCAATCCCGCTGCCGCAATGCAAGACCTATTCACAGCGGTAATAGGATTCTTTCTCAACTCAGTTTTATGTTGCACATGCGATTCCGGCAAACAAAATTGGATTATTGGCAGTCCAAGTAACCAGCGGTATTGCCCCCAAAGGAGGACTCCCGCCATGCACATTTTTCACCAGTACCGAGCCGCACGGCTCCAATGCGGTATTCTGGCAACAGTTGCGCTGTCGCTTGCCGCATTCGGCCAGTCGGCCCCGAACCCGCCGCCCGGCGCGCGAACGCTTCACTTCCCCGCCGACCGTTCGATGGGCACCGTGCGCATCTGTGACTGGGGCAGTTCGGCTCCGTCATACATGTATCAAAGCTTAGGGTCGGCACAAGGCGACATTCATGTGCCAGCCGGAAAAGCCGTGATTTTGACCGTGACCTCCCCTGCCCCCTTCGAGGCCTTCCGTACGCTCCGGCCCGATGACATTCAGGCTCTTCAGCTGCCCCCCCAAGGGATGACGGATGCCGACCTGGCACATATGCAGGGACTGACGGCGCTGCAGGAAGTTTTTCTGTACGGCCCGTCGTTCACCGACGCCGCCTTCGAGCATTTGAGCAAATTGACGGCGCTGGAGGAAATCCGGGTGACCAACTGTTCGATGACGGGCGAAGGCGTTTCGCGCCTGAAACACCTGTCTTCGGTCTCGCGCAGTTACTGGTGCTCCGAAAAGACCACCGAAGCG